>CAZWCO010000130.1:0-4578 GCA_964632665.1 uncultured Lachnospiraceae bacterium
TTCATCAAAAATGACTTCTGCCGCTTCAAGCTTCTCTTCCCCAAAGCCGCCTTTTGCATGAGGATGACTATCTGTATACGGGAGATAGGGTTTTATATCATAAATGGGGGTATTGTCCATCAGGTCTGCCCCCGAAACCTTTAAAACCGTGCCTTCGTCCGTCTTTTCAACACCTAATAGCTTTACAGAGGAAAGACCTATTGGATTTGGACGAAAGGGTGAGCGTGTTGCAAAAATACCTACCCTCTTATTGCCTCCAAGCTTTGGAGGTCTTACAGTAGGCGACCAACTGTCTCTGTGATTTTCGGAAAAATCCCATATAAGCCACAAATGGCTGTACTGCTCTATTCCACGAATCGCATCTTCGCTTCTGTACTCCGGCTCAAAAACTATTGTACCTGCCGTTTCCACGAGCCCACTTTGCCTTGGTATAGAAAACTTTTCAGGAAAACTTGTGCGAATTCTTGCAATTATTTTCATATGCCTGCTCCGCCTGCAAGATAGTTACTCAGCCCTTCAAAAATTCCCTGTGCGTCCCTTTGACCGAAGTCATATACCGCCTGGAGCTTATCCGGGTCCTTCTCCATCCTGTCAATCTCTATGGGTGCAGAGGGGCGTATAATAAATATTTTGCCTGCTTTTTCAAGGTCGTTTAGCTCTTTTATACTGTTGTTGTAATTGTTGTGTCTTTCCTTTAGCTTATGGGCAAACCGTGGGTATCTGCCGTAAAACAAATCCACAGGCAGCTTTTTCATTTTTTTCTTTACATAGCCTGAATCACGTGTGAGAATTACAACAATTTTGTCACAACCTGTTTCCAGGAGTTTTTTGTATGGAATACTGTCTACAACGCCGCCGTCAAGATACTTTTTTCCGTTAATTTCAACAGGTCTTGAAACAAAAGGAAGTGAGGCAGAGGCGCGCAGAACATCCATTTGTTCAAAAACACTTTTTATCTTTATATATTCTACTTCTCCCGTATCAACCCGTGTTACTGCGGCGTAGTAATCAACTCCGGAATTTTTAAAGGTCTCATCATCAAAAATGTCAAGATTTCTTGGGACTACGTTATATACAAAGTCTGTATTTACAAGATTTCCTGTTGTGACAAGGGATTTGAAGCTTATATACCTCTTATCCCCATTATATTTTTTGTTATAGCGGATGGCTCTTCCCTTTTGATTTGAAAAATAATTTACTCCAAAGCAAGCACCGGCAGAAACTCCCGATACCTCGTCAAATCTTATATTTTTGTCCATCAAAAAGTCAAGCACTCCGGCGGTGTACATGCCTCGCATGCCGCCGCCCTCAAGTACAAGTCCTGTTTTCATACACTCACCTTAAATTGAATACTTTTGTTTATATTCATCATATTGACTAACAAAGTCGTTTTTACCGTCATACTTAACGTGACTTAAATATTCATGAGGCTCAAAACCGTTTTCCTCTCTTTGAAGAACAGATACACCAATATTTGAACAGTGGTCCGCTATTCTTTCAAAGTTTGTTATAATATCCGAGTACACAAATCCAAGCTCGATTGTGCACTCATTACTCTGAAGTCTTTCGATATGTCTTTTCTTCATTTTATATTTAAGCTTGTCAATAACCTGTTCAAGCGGCTCTATTTTCATAGCGCTTGCATTGTCCTCGTTTTCAACGGACAATACGGACAAGTCCATAATTTCCTTTATCGCATTTGTTATAATAGAAATTTCTTTTCTTGCATTTTCTGAGAATGTAATTTTCTTTGTATAAATTTCCTTTGAGGTCTCAAGCAGATTACATGCATGATCGGAAATTCGCTCTACGTCGCCAATAATATGAAGAAGAGTTGTAACCTCGTTTGCCTCCTCTGCAGAAAGCTTATGACCTGCAAGCTTTACAAGATATGAGCCAAGCTTGTCCTCATAATTATCAACACATTGCTCCTGTTCTTTCACAAGAGCGTCCGTTTTCTCGTCATAGTCAAAGAGCTTGTCAACAGCAATATTTACAGATTCCTTTGCAATCTTAATCATTTCTGCAATAATTTCCTTTGACTTTTCAAGAGCAAAGCCGGGAATTGTAAGAAATCTGTCATCAAGACCCCTGAGATTGTCTTCATGTGGAGTTTCAGTGGTTTTAAACGTAAGGATTGCAAGCTTTTCAATCGCCTTGCAAAACGGAATGAGTATTACTGTTGAAAAAATATTAAACAGCGTATGCACAAGTGCAATTGAAAATACACTTGCCTGACTGTTCATAAATTCAAACCCTATTACAGAATGAAGAGCATAAAATGCCACACCTATAATAATAACGCCAATAAGCTTTATATATAGACATGAAATTGCAACCCTTTTTGAGTCTGTGTTACCGTTAATAGCAGAGAGTATTGGGGTAATAGTTGTTCCTATATTTTGTCCGAGAATAACAGGAAGTGCTGTTGACATAGGAATTGCACCTGTAAGAGAGAGCGCCTGCAAAATACCTACCGAGGCTGATGATGACTGAATAATAGCAGTGAGCACAGTTCCCGAAAGGATACCAAGCACAGGATTTTTGAACATTACAAGAATATCTGCAAAAGCCTCATTATCCTTAAGACCTGACATGGCACCGGACATTGTCTCCATACCAAACATCAAGATAGCAAAACCAAGAAGTATAGCACCTATGTCCTTTTTCTTTTCCGACTTTGCAACCATTGTCATAAGAATACCTATAGCTGCCAGAACAGGTGTAAAGGAGTCAGGCTTCAGGAGTTTGAGCCATACAACATCTCCCGAAATACCTGTTGTACTAAGGAGCCACGCTGTAACTGTAGTTCCAACATTTGCACCCATAATAATACCAATAGTCTGGGAAAGTGCCATAATACCTGAGTTTACAAAGCCCACAAGCATAACCGTTGTTGCAGAAGAGCTTTGTATTACTGCGGTTACAAGAAAACCGAGCAAAAAACCTTTGAATCTGTTTGACGTAAGCTTGCCCAGTATTGATTCAAGCTGACTTCCCGAAAGCTTTTTCAGGTTGTCACCCATATAATTCATTCCAAAAAGGAACAGGGCAAGACCGCCAATTAACGTTAATACTGAAAAGATATCCATACATTTACCTCCTGATGTTTTTTGTCTCAGTGTTTTTACAATATTTTTTCCATTACTGTTTTTTGGACCGTCAGTCCGCAGTTTTCATAAAATTTGCGTGCGCCGTGGTTTTCTTCCCACACATTGAGGGTAAGGTTATAGCACCCGATTTCCTTTGCAAATCCAAGTACATATTCGTACAGTGCTTTACCAATATGCTTACCTCTAAATCCCTCGTCAACGCAAAGGTCGTCTAAGTATAGAGTTTTAATATCTGTAAGAATATTATCATCCGTGTACTGCCGGATTATACAAAAAGCGTATCCTGCAACCTGTTCATCAAGCTCTGCTACAAAAACCGGTCTTGTATCATCCTTTATAAGAGCGGCAAGCTCAAAAGGCTTATATTTTACAGCGCATGGCTTAAAAATATCCGGCCTGCCCTCATGATGGATTTCAAGGACCTGCGAAAGAAGTGCGGAAATAGCGTCTATATCCCGCTCCTCTGCTCTTCGTATTATCAAACTTCTCATCACCTTTGCAAAAATCTTCCACATATATATTATACTATAAAATGGTATATATTGCAATATTTAATTTAAACTTTTTCTAAAAAAAGCAGACTTGCAAAATGCAAGTCTGCTTTCTTATAGCTTAGTTATTAAACTATGTATCAAGACACGTGCTGTAAATTAAGCACCAAAGATATCTGTGTAGCTAACTACCTTAACTGTGTCAACTTGTGTTGTACCTGTTGCACCATCAGTTGAGAATAATGTTGCAACACTCATTGTAACATCTTCAACTTCATATCTTGAAATTTCGATTTCGGGCTTTGTATAATTCTTTTTCATTTTACATACCCTCCTTAATTAGCAAAGCTAACGGTAATACCGCTCAAGTCCTGACCATTGTCAGCCTGAATTTCAAGACCAAATACGATTTCAGCACTAACAGATCCAGGAAGTGCATCTGTTAAATCCCACTCTTTAGTTCTTTCGCCAGCTTCAGTGTTATTGCTGTCTGCAAAAGTAAGGGAAATTTTCTTTGCTCCACCGTTATACTGGAATGTACCGGTAAAACCAATAGCAGCAGCAGTTGACTCAGGAACCTTAGTAACATCGCCAACTACTTGAATTGAGTTAAAATTAATTGTTTGCATGCTCATGTTTGTACCCGCAACACGAACTTCATAGTTTGTAGGAACTGTCAATGCTTCCTTAACTGCAAGACCGCTGTCAAGATTAGCCTTGATTGTATCTGCTGCATCCTGGTCTATGTACATAATGTCAGCAGCAGCGCCGTTAAAGGTTGTCGGAACAACCGCAACTGTCATCTGAGCAGTTTCTGTCATCTCTGAAGTGTCAGCAACCTTAACAAGATCGTTTTCTGTATCATATTCAGCTGTTGCAGCGAAAGCAGAAGTTGCCATTGCAATTGCTGCTACTGTTACAGCAAATGCGAACATCTTTCTAAATACCTTCATTTAAAAGTACTCCTTTCAAAT
>CAZWCO010000131.1:0-4523 GCA_964632665.1 uncultured Lachnospiraceae bacterium
ATGATTTTGCCAATTATCGAGGAAATTTGATAAAGTAATAAATAAATTGTAAACAATAAAAGAATATATTGATTTATTAAAATTACTGTGTTATTATATGTAGGGCAGAAAATTCTGCCCTGCATAGTAAAAAAGGGAGTGAATACAATTGGCTGCAAAAAATGATAATACAAAAATTATTGCTCAGAACAAAAAAGCACGTCATGAGTATTTTATCCTTGAAAACTATGAATGTGGCATAGAGCTTTTTGGTACAGAGGTTAAGTCTGTAAGACAGGGGAAGGTTAATATTTCCGACTCCTATGCGTCAATAAAAAACGGAGAAGTTTTTCTCCTTGGCATGAATATAAGCCCCTATGAACAGGGAAATATTTTTAACAGGGACCCACTCCGTGAAAAAAAGCTTTTGCTTCATAAAGCACAAATTAGGAAACTGATTGGACAGATAAAACAGACAGGATTTTCGCTCATTCCCTTGTCTGTGTATCTTAAAGGCTCGTATGTAAAGGTGGACCTTGCTCTTTGCAAAGGTAAAAAGCTTTACGACAAGCGTGACGATATTGCAAAGCGTGATGCAAAAAGAAATGCAGACCGTGCAATAAAAGAGCGAAACAATATGTAACTATCCGGGGATGCAATGGCTTCGACGGGGATAGTGAAACATGAAATGCGGGTAGTGATGGGAGCCCACTTAAAACGACCTGACTTTAAATATAAACGCTAACAAAAATTTAGCATACGCAGCCTAAGTGCTGCCGTCTTATCTGTGAGTACCACGGCATAGAATAAGGCGAATATCAGTGGTGAACGTGAACACAGGCTTGCCTTGACCTGTGTCATGAACTAAAGGCTACCTGCTTCGGAATTATGGTCTGTGTAAGTCCGAAAGCGGGGAATAAAAAGCACAGCCTACACCCGTAGAGTTTTGTGTGGATTTATTTTCGGACAGGAGTTCGATTCTCCTCATCTCCACCACGTCACGGCGAGCCTTTCGGTTCGCCGTATTTTATTTTTAAAATACGGCTTCACTTTATCGGCTGCCGTTCCTCTTTCGAAAAAAGTCACGCTCGGCTCAACTGTTCGGTTGTAAACGCCCTCACAACGTTTCGCTGTCGCTACCAACTTTTTTCGATTAAGCGCAAGACAGTAAAACCGTCACGCTCGTACAGAAAAACTCCCGTTTGCATAGCAAACGGGAGTTTTTCAGCTAAATTCGCCTGACGGCGAGCTAAATGTACTAAAGTACGCTAAATTACTTCGTAGCTAAATTGCCCTTCGGGCAGCTAATGGCGAATTTAATTTAGCTGTTTTGAAAAACAATTTAGCTATCGAATGGAATGAGATAATCTAGCTTTGCAACTTGTTGAAAAATTAAACTAAAATCAAAATATCTTTAAATTTCATCTAAGCCGAAGGCTTTGACTTTATCAAACTAAATTTACACCGTTTTACTTTTCAAAAATTTGAGAAAAT
This sequence comes from uncultured Lachnospiraceae bacterium, assembly GCA_964632665.1. Taxonomy (GTDB): domain Bacteria; phylum Bacillota; class Clostridia; order UBA1381; family UBA1381; genus RGIG9115. The sequence continues at coordinate 1,474 of CAZWCO010000131.1, forward strand.
GGTCTACATTTCCATAAGCAGACTGTTTGCGATAATAGCTGCAAATAGTTTGCGTTTCGTTGAAATCTGTAACATCCAGATATTTTATGGTGTCTGATACCTGAGAATAAGGATGCTTTCTTCCAAGACCGATTCCAACTCCTGCCTCCACGCATTTTTTGTTACAAAAAATATCATTGCTTTGTACAACAATATTAGGTGTAAATCCGGCTTTTTTACATGCATTAATTAAAATTTTATGCATACCGTTGTTTTCTCCAATTGAAATAAATGGTTGGTTACTTAGCTGTTTTAATGTAAGCTTTTTTTTGCATAAAGGACTGCTTGCAGCAACTCTTAAACATATTTTTGTATTATACAAATTAATTCTTTCGTAGTCAGGATAGCTATTATTTAACTCATCTATTATGATATCATATTTTTCAAAGTCTGTTTCGTCAAAATCAAATACGGTTTTAAACGATATATGAGGATGCTTTGTCTTATATTCAATAATATAGTTTATTATTGTGCCTCTCATAGCACGTACAAGCATTTTTATTTCACGTGTATCTGTGCTGGTTGCAGAAAGGTCATATACAGCACCTTCAAGCTCATCGAATACTACATTAAGGGATTTTTGAAGTCTTTTGCCGTTGTCGTTTAACGTAATCCTGTTACTTGACCTGTGAAAAAGCTCGCATCCAAGCTCTGCTTCAAGTCTTTTTACAGATGCAGAAACAGATGTTGCAGGAACCTGGTATTTTTCTGCAGTTTTTGCAAAGCTCTCATTTTTAGCACTTTCAAAAAAGTATCTTAGTTGAAGAATTTCCATAAGTATCAATCTCCTTTATATTGATTTTACCACACTTTTAAAGTTTGGGCAATACTAATTTTAACGATTGTTGACAATGCTGTAAATTTTATATATAATTTTCATATAATATGGGAGGTATGAGTAAATAATGGATATTCAGATTAAAGATTTTATAAAAAATAACACACCATTGATGTATGAAATGGTAAAAGAACTTTGCGGCATTCCCGCACCATCACATTTTGAACACGAAAGAGCTGAATACTGCAAAAAATGGCTTGAGGACGTGGGTGCCGAGGGTGTTTATATTGACGATGCTCTTAATGTTGTTTTTCCTTTAAACTGTGAGGGCAGCAATGAAATAACAGTTTTTGTTGCACACACAGACACAGTTTTTCCGGATAGAGAGCCTATGCCTTATTATGATGACGGCGAAAGGATACATAGTCCCGGTGCAGCTGACGATACAGCGAGTCTGGTTATACTTATGTTGATGGCAAAATTTTTTGTGGAAAATAATCTTCTGCCGCAAAAAGGTATTATGTTTGTATGTAATTCCTGCGAGGAAGGACTTGGAAATCTAAAAGGAACAAGGCAGCTTTTCAAAGACTATGAAGGACGAATTGGAAGATTTATTTCCTTTGACACTGCTCTTAAAAGTGTGTCGGACAGGTGTGTAGGTTCACATCGTTATGAGGTTGAAGTACTTACAGATGGAGGTCATTCTTGGGGTGCATTTGGGAAAACTAATGCTATAGCAATTCTGTCCCATATAGTTTCCCAAATTTACAAAATACAGGTTCCTGAAAAAGAAGGTAGACGCACAACATATAATGTTGGTACTATTTCGGGAGGTACATCAATTAATACAATAGCGCAGAATGCAAAAATGCTGTGCGAATACCGCTCGGAGGACATTGAATGTCTTGAAATTATGAGGAATAAGTTCGAGGAAATTTTCACTTCTGCACAGGCTGAAGGCATACAGGTAAATGTCAAAAAGGTAGGGGATAGACCATGTGGCAATATTGACATAGCAAAGATAGAAGATTTCAAAACGATAGTTGTTCCGGTTATAGAAGAAATTGTGGGAGAAAAGGTTATGTTTAAAAGTATGTCATCAGATTGCAACATTCCACTTTTTCTTGGCGTTCCGGCACTTTGTGTTGGCGTAGATACATACTTTGGAATTCACACACGTGAGGAATGGGTAGATAAGGCTTCTATGATTACAGGTCTTGAAATAGCAATTAAGCTTGGAACAAAAATGATGGAGGGTTAATAATGAAATTTACTGCTGTAGGAGATGTAATAATCCAAAAAAGAATTTACAAAGAATTTGAAGGGTTCAATGAACTTGCACCCTTTATTAAACAAGGTGACGGACGTTTTTTCAATCTTGAAACAACTCTTAATCATGAAGGTGATGCAAGTGCGTCACAATTCAGCGGTGGTACATATCTGCGTACCAATCCGGAAGTTTTAGATGATTTAAAGAATTTCGGCTTTAATATGACAAGCTTTAATAATAATCATGCTATGGACTTCTTTTATGATGGATTTGAGTGTACACTTGAAGCTGTAAATAAAAGCGGTCTTGTGCATAGCGGTGCAGGCAGAAACCTAGCAGAAGCATCTGCTCCAAAATATCTTGAAACAAAAAACGGCCGTGTAGCACTAATTTCAGTTAATTCAAATTTTGACCCGTCCATGATGGCAGGTGAGCAGTCACCACGTGTTCACGGACGTCCCGGTATTAATGGATTGCGGCTAAAAAAATATGTAGAGCTTCCAAAAGAGGATATTGCAAATATTAAGAGAATTGCTGAGGAAACTAATATAAATGCAGCCAAGGAAATAACACGTAAAGAAGGATATCAGCCGGAGCTTAATGAAAATGAATGTGAGCTTGGAGAACTAAAATTTGTTGCAGGCGATAAGCCTCGCTTTGTGATGGAAATAATTGAAAAAGATATACAACGGGTTGAAAAAGCCATCTACGAAGCACAGCTTCAGGCAGATTACATAATTGTATCCGTACACTCTCATCAGATAAGCGGAGATGCAAAAGAAAATCCTTCTCAGTTTTTAAAGGATTTCGCACATCGCTGTATTGATGTGGGAGCACATGCTGTTGTAGGACACGGACCTCATCTTTTACGTCCGATAGAGGTATATAAAGACTCTCCAATCTTTTATTCCTTAGGTGATTTTATACTTCAGCTTTACGATATAGAAATTGCTCCCGAGGAGT
>CAZWCO010000132.1:0-4515 GCA_964632665.1 uncultured Lachnospiraceae bacterium
TGTGAAAAGACCGGAGCCGTGAGTTCTTGGGAGTATGTCAACCTCTGATGCAAGAGGTCTTATTTCGTCAAGGCCACGTCCGTCAACACGTCTGCCCTGAAGAAGCCACTCTCTTACGATTTCCTTTTGCATTTTGTAGATTATCTCGCCGATATCTGTTGCAATGTCAGGATACTCCTCTGAAAGCTCTTCGATTATTCTGTCAGTAATTACGCCCACTCTCTCATCACGGATGTTCTTGTCGTCTGTGTCAAGTGCATGCTGGAGGTTTGCGTACTCATTTTCCTTTATTCTGTCATAAAGCACATGGTCAATGTCATGGTGCTCATAATCAAACTTTTCCTTACCGATTTCTGCTCTTATGCCCTCGATAAAGTCAACAAGCTCAATAATTGTCTTATGAGCAAACTTAATACCGTCAAGCATAACGTCTTCCGGCACTTCGTTTGCGCCTGCTTCAATCATAACAATCTTTTCGCGTGTACCGGCAACTGTTACCTGCATTTCGCTCTTTTCTCTTTGTTCAACAGTTGGGTTTATAACAAACTCACCGTCTACAAGACCGAGCCATACACCGCCGATTGGTCCGTTCCAGGGAACATCTGAAATTGAAATTGCAATTGAAGTACCAATCATTGCCGCAACTTCCGGCGGGTTGTCCTGTTCAACTGAAAGTACTGTTGCAACAACAGATACATCGTTTCTAAGGTCTGCCGGGAAAAGAGGACGGATAGGTCTGTCAATTACACGGCTTGTAAGGATAGCCTTTTCGCTTGGCTTACCCTCTCTTTTAATATAGCCGCCCGGGATTTTACCTACTGAATAAAGCTTTTCTTCGTAGTCAACTGAAAGAGGGAAGAAGTCTACACCCTCTCTTGGGTTTCTTGAAGCTGTTACGTTTACCATAACAACTGTGTCACCGTAGCGTACAACGCAGTGACCGTTTGTGAGCATTGCCATCTTGCCTGTTTCTACAACAAGAGGTCTGCCGGCAAGTGTTGTTTCAAAAGTTTTAAACATAATTCTTATCTCCTTTTCTATTTTTTGCCGGGAAGATAAGTTTTAGCGAATAAACGCAAAAGACAATCTTTTTTATCTTCTCCGTTTATTTGCTAAACTTTTATCTCCGCCGGAAAAGTTTACAAAATAGCATTATAGGCAAACGACCACAAAAATTTACAGCCGTTTGCCTATACACTTGTAAAATTATTTTCTGAGTCCAAGCTTTGCAACAAGCGCTCTGTATCTTTCAATATCCTGTGATTTAAGGTAATTGAGAAGACCACGTCTTTTACCAACCATCATAAGAAGACCTCTTCTTGAGTGGTGGTCTTTCTTGTGGTAGTTAAGATGCTCGTTGTTAAGGTGATTGATTCTCTCTGTGAGAAGTGCAATCTGTACCTCAGGAGAACCTGTGTCTCCTTCATGAGTAGCATAAGTCTTGATAAGCTCTTCCTTACGTGCCTTTGTCATGAATTTCACCTCCTATAATTCGAATGAACCCCGTAGGCTGAGAAACCGTTGGTGATTCGGTCATCTAAGCAAACGGTTAAGATAAATGGTTTAACCTCTGTTGAAACGTCTGTTAAACTTTTCAACTCTTCCGCCTGTGTCAACAAGCTTCTGCTTTCCGGTAAAGAACGGATGACAGTTTGAGCATATTTCCACTTGGATATCCTCTTTAGTGGAGCCTGTCTCTATCACCGCACCGCAAGCACAGCGAATTGTTGTCGGCTTATAATCGGGATGAATTCCTTCTTTCACTTGCTTCATCCTCCCTTCATAAATTAGGCTTATTAGCCATCTTAGAGTATAGCACAAACAAAACTTCTTTTCAAGTATTTAACCAAAAAACCAAATAAAATCGGTATTTTGCCTATTTTGACAGGGTTTATCGCCCTTTTTCTTATTCCACTTTACATAATTTTCACAGTTTTTTATAATACTCAAGGCTTTTTACCTTTCTGTCAAGTGCCCTTTCCACATACTCCTCAACCGTCTTACCAAGGCTTTTTACTGCCGCCTGGGGCAAGATGTAGGAGTACATTTTTTTAAGGTCTGAAAACACGCCAAAGAACAAAACCTTATATTCGTCCTCTGTAAGATGCACGCTGCCGCCTCCGGCGCAGTTTTTACAGAGCACCGCTCCTGTACGCTTGTCAAAATATTCCGGCTTTTCCTCTCCCGAGCATGCAGAACATTCGGAGGGAAGAGGGAGAAGTCCCGAAAAGTACATAAGCTTTATTTCAAAAATAAGCTTTAAAATTTCCAAGGATGTGTTTTTATATGCGCATGCATACAGGGTATTTAAGAAAAGTCTTAATATATTTTCGTCCGGATTTCTAAGCTCAAGACAGTAGTAAATAAGGTCTGCAAAATATGTGCAAAGGGCAAGCTTTTTTATGTCCTCCTGCAAGGGCCAGAAGGTGTCCGAGGGAGTGACGGATTTTATGTTCCACACCTCGCCTCCGTCAAAAAACTCAAAGGTGCAAAGGGCAAGGAACTGTGTTGACGCACTTGATTTGCTCTTTGTTTTTTCTGCTCCGTGTGCAACCGCCTTTACAATCCCGTATTTATCTGTAAATATCCAAAGCATTCTGTGTCCTTCGCCAAAGTCGGACTGCTTTATAATTACACCTGTTGTTTTTTCAGTCATAGCACACCTCTTATAGCTTCCACCCGTCAATTTCGCTGTTCTGGATAGCAGTAAAAAGACGCTTTCTGATACCGGGAAAGTTTTCCTTTTCAAGCCTGCCTATAAGCTCCTTCATGTACTGACGCTTTGTTACACCATTTGCAGGGCAAAGGCTTTCCACAACAGGAATTTCATGTTTTCTTACCGCCGCTCTTACATCCTTTTCACGAACATAAATCATAGGCCGTATCTGATACACATCCATTCTGTCAAGATGGGTAACAGGGGAGAAGCAATTTATTCTTCCCTCATACATAAGACTTAAGAAAAATGTTTCAAGGACATCGTCATTATGGTGCCCAAGGGCAATTTTCCTTGAGCCTGCCTCAATTGCCGCATCGTTGAGAGCTGCTCTTCGCATTTTTGCGCAGAGTGAGCATGGGTTTTTTTCTTCACGTATGTCAAAAACTATTTCCTTTATGTTTGTTTTCTTAACGGTATATTCAATATCAAGGTCGTCACACATGCGCTTTATAGGGTCAAAGTCCGCACCAAAGCCCATGTCAAGACTTATTCCGCACACAGTAAAGGGCTTTGGATAATATCTTGAAAGGTCCTTAAGACAGCGAAGCAGTACAAGACTGTCCTTGCCTCCCGACACTCCCACAGTCACCTTTTCGCCTTCGGAAATCATATCATATTCTTCAACTGCACGCCTTATAAGGCTTGTAATTCTCTTCAAGGTAAAAATCCTCCAACAATCTCTTCTATTTTACAAAGGTTATCAATTTCATATGTAACCGGAATTTCAAGGGTGTTTGGTTTGTGACCGGGGTTAAACCAGCAGGTGTCAATTCCCGAAAGAAAGCCGCCTTTCATATCACTTGTAAGGGAATCGCCAATAATAAGTACCTCTTTTTTATTGGTAATTCCAAGGCTTTCAAACACATAATCGAAATATTTTGTGCCTGGCTTTTCTACGCCAACATCCTCGGAAATAAAAACTCTGTCAAATATCCTGTCAAGTCCCGAAAGCCGCAGCTTCTTTTCCTGTGCAACCTTTGTTCCGTTTGTAACTGCCGCAATTATGTATTTCCCTTTTTGCGCAAGTAAAATTTCTTTTGCACCGTCTACAAACTCTATATGGTCACCAAGTGTTAGCTGATAGTCTTTGTTAAAGCTTTCTGCAATAGAGGTATCAGCTCCAATGGCTTCAAAAAACTCCTTAAATCTTCCAACCAGGACCTCCGGTTTTGTAAGCTCGTTTTTTTCCAGCTTCTGCCAGTATTTTGTATTTATTCCCGAATACAGCTTTAACATTTCATTGCTGCATTTCCCAATTTTATACTTTTCAAAAAGACTTCTTATTGCATAGGCTTCTGACGCAACAAAATCCAGCACCGTTCCGTCTATATCCCATAATAAATATTTATACATAATATATCCTTTCCATCTTCATCACAAGAATATATTTCTTTAGTTAAAACTCTTGACCCATGTTACCAAAGAATCGTGATAGATATTCTCCAAGACATCTTTTTTCATCCGGTCTGTGACAGGGCCGTTGCGTTTCATTCTCTCAAGTATTGCATCTTGAAGCTCTTCCACTGTCATTTCTTCATATGTTTTATTGGATTTTATTTCATTGTCTTTTTCTATTTTAACGAGTGTTTTCTCTTTAATGGGCTCTGTCTCCACAGGTTTTTCAACAATCTTGATTGGCTGAACAAGGTTATCTGCCTGACATGCCGGCAACCAGATTTCTCCGGAATTTGCCTTTACATTCACAGAGATACATCCATCTGTTACAGTTACTTTTTCACCCGAAATTCCGCCTACATATTCTTCTGTGTTTTGAGCCGGAAGATTCATTAAAAAAT
>CAZWCO010000133.1:0-4480 GCA_964632665.1 uncultured Lachnospiraceae bacterium
GATTTACCGCCGGAAAGCCATTAAGCATGGCTCTTTCAAGTCTTAAGGATTCCGATATCCCGTTTTCAGCTTCTTCGTATCGGTTTTGTCTGGTATAGCTGTCAATTGTTGACGGAAGAAGATCTGCCTCACCATGCTCTTCCAGATATTGCATAAGCTTTATATGCTCTTCTACTACCGGCACACCTGCACGGGGTTGTACTAATGTGCGATTTTCCTGTTTTGCATCTAAAAGCTTTTTGGAAAAGTTTCTTGTTTCAGGCATTGATTTGTGATATGCTACCGCCTCTTCTAAATCAACATCCTTTCCCGTGTGCCACTGGGTAAGCACCTCTTGACGCAAACGGCTGAATTCTTCATCAGAAATACGTTTATTTTGAATATCCATGGTATTCAAGCTCCTTTTTCATTATTCGTAATGCTGCCTTTGGATGATAGGACGATAACAGTCCCATGGCAGCTAAAATATATGTTCTGTCTATCCACACATCTGCTTCCTTTGGTCTTAACGATGCGGGGTTTGTGGGTGAATACAGGGCACAAGAGGCTATCTCTTCTGTCCTTTCTGTGTGGATAAGGCTTCCGCCTGTTACCACTATCTGTTTTACCTTTGTTAAGTTTTTACCTTCCTGTACAAAGGTCTGCCCCATCATGGTATACGTTTCTGTTATTGTACCTGCATGACGGCGTATGGCTTCTTCTACGGCACAGGATGCCAGCGCAAAATCCAATGCTTGCAGCTCTTTGTCTTCCTTTGGTACAGTTTCTGTATTATTTTTCAAATACTCTATAAGTTCTTCTGCTCTCTTTTTTTCAAGTCCGGATATACTGCTTATACGTTCCATACCACAAGCATCAACTATCCCCTGAACACTGTACCTCATACCAATGTCGCCCTCTACAGTACGCTTTGCATACGGCTCAGGCAACCCTTTGTACACAGTGTTCATATGCTCAGGCATCCCATCGGCGATTGAATAAACATCCGTTGTGGCTCCGCCTACATCAACTGCTACCAAATCGCCAATTCCCATTTCGTCTTCATAGCCTTTTGCAAGAAGCTCCATTGCCTGAAGGACTGCAGAGGGAGTGGGCATCATTATATCAGACAGAAGCTCCGCCGCTTTGCTGAGACCTTTTGCCTGTATAATACGATTTAAAAATATCTCCCTTATTTGCTTTTGTGTTGGCTCTATCTGTAAAACACCAAATTTTGGCATTACATTCGGACAAACATAAACCTCACAATTTTTGAGTATCTCCCGACACTCCTTTGCAGCAGTTCGGTTACCTGCAAGAACAATAGGAAACTCAGGGTTCATTTCTGCAAGCATTTTTGCATTGTGCAGGATACATTCCGTGTTCCCACCGTCTGTGCCCCCAACAAGTAAAAATATATCCGGTTTTTGTTTGCCGATTTCTTCTATATCGTCTTCAGTAAGCTCAAAAGCATAAACTCCAATAGCTTTTGCACCGGCGCCAAGGCTTGCAAGCTTTGCTGCCTCACCGGTAAGTTCCGGCACGAGTCCGCTTGTTACCATCCTCAAGCCACCGGCAGCGGAGGAACAGGCATAACAGGCATCATAGTTAATTTTTCCTGTTTTTTCCCGGAGGATTTTCATCCCCTCTTCAAGACCCTCATTTATGTCCGTCTGCACCGTTGTGTATGCAGCTGAAGTTCCAAGGATTTCTTCCTTTTCTATATCTACTGCTGTAAGCTTTGTATATGTACTGCCGAAATCAATCAGCAAAACATTTTTCATTTAGTTGTCACCGTCCATATTTAAAAGTTCATGTAAAGCCTCAATTGTAGTTTCAGGTGAAGTTCCCGGCGGAAATGCGCGGTCAAAGCCCATAGCTTTAAATCTTTTTTCTACATCTTCAAATCTTTGCTTTCCTATAACTATGTTTCCTCCCACAAGCAAGGGGATTCCTTTAAGCCCCGCCTCGTCACATTTTTCACGCATACCACGGCAGTCAAGCTCGCCCTGTCCGTAAAGGGAAGAAATAACTATTGCGTCTGCACCGGATTCTATGGCTGCTGCTATGTACTCTTCCTGAGAAACCATAACTCCAAGATTTACAACCTCAAAGCCTGCTTCTGTAAAAGCATGGTACAGGATTTTATTTCCAACAGCATGAACATCAGCTCCAATTACACCGATGACCAGAACTTTCTTTTCTCGATTTTCCATATCAATACCTCATTATATTATTTCATAGGCACAACTATGATTGTTATATACCTATATAATACAATGTGATATATCATTTGTCAATACTAATTTTAATTTTTATATAATTTATATGGTTTTTTCTTCGCAAAGTTTTTTAATTTTGGTTTCAAGATATAAAACCGAGCCTTCATCCATTTCATAATTACATTCAATTATATCTCCGCCAAAATTACTTATGGTTTTTATTACCTGTGCTCCAAAGTATTTATCATAGCTTTCGGGCACTAAAATTACATCTTTGCCATTAATATATTTTTTAATATCCACATCCCCCGAAACAACCATAGGTTCGCCTAAAACAACATCTTCAGCGTACATTTCGCAGGTATTATATATAAGCTCCGCAAACCGCTTACTGTACCCAACAATACCGATTTTGACTCCTTTGCGCAATTTTATTATATGCGCAAGACAACGCGCGGACGGTCTCAGAGCAACACGGGCAATTCTTTTATTCCCCGGCACAACACCCTCAAGATACTCGGCATGATATGAGGTTGTCACTATCAAGTCAAAATCTTCTCCAAGCTTATAAGGATATTGTTTTACGCTTTCAAGTGTATAGGAATATAGGTCAACTCCATCTATATATCTTAGCTGCTTTGACATCTGCGATAAATTTTCGGGATTACATTCAACCACAGCAACCTTTACATGCGCTTCCTCCTCGGAACGTTCACGAAGCTTAAGATTCAGAAATATATTTACCTCAGCTGCAGAAAGTCCCATATCTTCAAGGCGGTTGAGCATATCATCAATAAGTAACATCGCCTGTTCTTTTCTGCTTCCGGAGTTTGCCGGCTGATACTTTACAAATGTACCTCTGCCCTGTACCTTTTCGATAAGGCCGGTCCTTTCAAGCTCATCATAGGCTCTTTTAACCGTTCCTCTTGCTATATTAAGCTCTTCGGTCATTTCCTGAACTGTAGGAAGCTTCTGCCCCGATGCAAGCTTTCCGCTTTTTATAGCTGCGCATATAGAATCCACAAGCTGTTTATATATAGGAATGTCTATATCCGTATTTATTTTATACATAATTTCAACCTCTTCTTCTAAATTGTTATATAACAATTATATACATTTTCGCTGATTTTGTCAAGATGTTTTATAACAATTTCAGGCACGCATTTTAGCGTGCCTGAAACAAATTTTATTTATTTTTATTGAGATAGTTTTCTCTTCCGGTTTCATAAAGATTATTACCAAAGCTGTCTATTATTACAACAACAGGAAAATCTTCCACTTCTAATCTTCGGATTGCTTCTGCGCCAAGATCATCATAAGCAATCACTTCTGCTTTTTTTATGCATTTTGAAAGAAGTGCTCCGCAGCCACCGATAGCACCAAAATACACAGCACCGTATTCTTTCATTGCCTCTATAACCTCCGGCCCTCTCTTGCCCTTACCAATCATGCCCGTTTGACCGATTTTAATAAGGGCAGGACTGTATGCGTCCATACGGTAAGAGGTTGTAGGCCCTGCTGAGCCTATTGCCTGACCGGGTTTTGCCGGTGTTGGACCAACAAAGTATATAACACTGTCATTTATATCAAAGGGAAGCTCTTCTCCTTTTTCAATAAGCTCACATAAACGTTTGTGAGCCGCGTCTCTCGCAGTGTAAATTACACCGTTTAGCAGGCAGCTGTCCCCCGCCTTTAGTTTTTTTGCCTCTTCACGAGTAAGGGGTGTTTTTACAGAAATAGCCATTTTATATTACCTCCGTCTGATGTCTTGTTACATGGCAGTTTATATTTACCGCCACAGGCAAGCCCGCTATATGGGTAGGGAATTTTTCAATATTGACTGCAAGAGCAGTTGTTTTTCCGCCAAACCCCTGAGGACCTATACCAAGCTCGTTTATTTCCTTTAGCAATTCTTTTTCAAGTTCTGCATAAAAAGAATCTTCATTTAGCACGTCCACAGGTCTTAGTAAAGCTTTCTTTGCAAGATACGCAGCCTTGTCAAAGGTTCCGCCTATGCCCACTCCCACAACAATAGGAGGACACGGATTTGGTCCGGCTTCTTCAACTGTTTTTATTACAAAGTCCTTTACCCCCTGAAGTCCGTCTGATGGACGAAGCATTGCTATTTTGCTCATATTTTCACTGCCGAAGCCCTTGGGAGCAACTGTAATTTCCAGCTTGTCACCGGGGACAATTTCAAAATAGAGCATTGCCGGAGTGTTATCTCCAGTGTTTACCCGGTCAAGTGGATCACGTACAACACTTTTTCTTAAATATCC
>CAZWCO010000134.1:0-4479 GCA_964632665.1 uncultured Lachnospiraceae bacterium
CATACAAGATTATAGGTAAAGAAAAATACGATTTTGATGAACGGGTGGTTGTATTCAGCCATTTGAATAAAAGGGAAAGCGATGAGTAATTATCGCTTTTCTTGCCTTGTAGAAAACTTAAAGGAGCGTGACAACGATGCAGCCGTTTACAATTAAAGATATTCTTAAGGCAACAGGGGGAACGCTTGTCTGCGGAGTGGAAAACACACAAATAAGTGCTGTGTCAACGGATAGCAGAAGCCTTGATGACACAACCTTGTTTATACCTATTAAGGGTGAACGCTTTGACGGTCATGATTTTGTGGATAATGCGGCAATTTATATAACGCACAAGGACGTAGAAGCTGCAGAGGGTAAAACAATTGTCAAGGTTGATGATACACTTGTCGCATTTGGAAAAATTGCAAAGTATTATAAAGAAAAATACCCTGTTACCACAGTTGGAGTTGTTGGCAGTGTTGGAAAAACCACAACCCGGGACTTTACTGCGGCTGTTCTTTCTCAAAAATATAATACCTTAAAAACAGATAAAAACTTCAACAACAATATTGGTGTTCCCATTATGGTTATGCGTCTTGAAGAGACCCACGAGGCGTGCGTTCTTGAAATGGGAATGAGCGCCCTGGGCGAGATAGAATACCTTGCAGATATTGTCCGTCCTCAGATTCTTGTTATGACAAACATCGGAATGAGCCATATCGAAAATCTTGGATCACAGGAAAATATTTTTAAGGCAAAACTGGAGGGCACAGCCTACCTTGACCAAAACAGCACTGTGATTGCAAACGGTGACGATAGATTTTTAAAAACCGTTAAAGGTGCATATAAAACAATTCTTTACGGTATAGAAAACGAAGATGCGCAGTTAAGAGCCATTGACATAAAAGACAAAGGTCTTGAGGGTGTGGAATTCTCTCTGCTATGGAATGGTAATAAGTATCCTGTTTCCCTTAGCACGCCGGGAGTTCATAACGTTTATAATGCCCTTGCAGCCTTTGGCGCAGGCGTTATATGCGGCGTAAGTCCGGAGCTTGCGGCAAAGGGACTTGAAACACCTGAGCTTACAGGAATGAGAATGGAAATAACAGAGTGTGGCGGCATAAAAATCATAAACGATTGCTACAATGCTGCGCCCGATTCCGTACGTGCAGCACTAAGAGTTCTTGAAACTCAAAAAGACACAAGACGTGTTGCAATTCTCGGCGATATACTTGAAATGGGCACCTTTGCAAAAGACGCACACCTTGACCTTGGAAAAATGGCGGCAGAAAAAACAGATGTACTTGTGTGTGTAGGTAAAAACGGAAGCTACATCGCAAAGGGTGCAGAGGGCATGAACCACATTTATACCTTTGACACGACAGAGGAAGCGGCAGAGGCAATAAAGACAATTGTCGCTCCCGGTGACACAGTTCTTCTTAAGGCTTCAAGAGGAATGCATTTTGAAAAGATATTTGATACTTTGAAAGGATAGATATACATATGAAGTTGTTAATTACAGGAGGCTTTCCGCTTGTGTTGGCATTTGCTATTACGGCACTTGCGGGCCCCGTTTTTATACCATGGCTCAGGAAGCTTAAATTTGGACAGGAAATAAGAGAAGAAGGTCCTGCCTGGCATCAGAAAAAGTCAGGCACACCAACCATGGGCGGACTTATGTTTATACTCGGTACTACGGTTGCAGTCCTCAGCTCATATTTTATAACAGCTCTTTCAGCAGAGGGCAATAGCTCCAATGCAGCAAAAGCATGGATTATGCTTGTTGTAGCAGTAGGCTTTGGAGCCATAGGCTTTGCTGATGACTTTATAAAGGTTGTTAAAAAAAGAAACTTGGGCTTCAGGGCACTTCCAAAATTCCTTTTACAGATAGGACTGACTCTTGGATACCTTGCGGCTTTAATTCTTATGGGAGAGCTGAGTCCACAGATTATAATCCCGTTTTTTGATATTACTCTTAATATGCCAATGTGGCTTTATATTGTGTTTGTTATATTCGTAATGACAGGAACTGTAAACGCAGTAAACCTTACAGACGGGCTTGACGGACTTGCAACAAGTGTAACCATACCTGTTATACTGTTTTTTGCAATGAGTGCATACGGCACCGGCGAAATGGGGATATTCTCCTTTGGCGCCAGCGTAGCCGGCGGACTTCTTGGATTTCTTATCTATAATAAATATCCTGCAAAGGTTTTTATGGGCGATACAGGCTCCCTGTTCCTTGGCGGAGCAGTTGTTGCTGCGGCAGTTGCCCTTAAAATGCATTTATATCTTGTAATTGCAGGTTTCATATATTTTGCAGAGGCACTTTCCGTAATACTTCAGGTTGCTTCCTTTAAGCTTACAGGAAAGAGAATATTTAAAATGAGTCCTATCCACCACCACTTTGAAATGTGCGGGTGGAAGGAAGTAAAAATTGTTCTGGTATTTACCGCGGTAAGCATTGTTTTGTGTGCCGTTTCCGCATTGATTTGAGGTGAACTGAATTGGCTGCAAAGAAAACAGCTGTAAGACAGCAAAATAACATATCAGGTGAGCCTACTCGCCAAAAAGGCATTGACTACACCTTCCTGTTTTTAATAATGCTTCTTTTATCGGCAGGTCTTGTAATGCTCCTTTCTGCATCTGCCCCTGCCGGCGCATCCAAATATAACGACTCTTACCATTTCTTTAAAAAACAGCTTGTGTTTGTTGTGCTCGGACTTGTTGGAATGGTAGTTGTATCAAGGATTGATTACAGACAGTATTATAAGCATGCAAAGCTCATATTCGGGATTTGTCTTATTCTCCTTGTGCTTGTTGCAATACCGGGAATTGGTATATCCCTCAACGGCTCAAGAAGATGGATACAGCTTCCGGGCTTTCAGCTTCAACCATCGGAGTTTATGAAGCTTGGTCTTTCCATGATGCTTGCGTACATGATATCTTGTGGCAGATATACTGTCACAGATTTGAAGAAGATGGCGCCTTTTGCGGCAGTTATAGGCGCAGTTGCGTTTTTGATGATAATTGAGCCTCACCTTAGCGGAACAATTGTTATGGTGGGTATCGGTGCGTGGATTTTAATATCTGCAGGAACAAAAATATGGCCCTTTGCAGTTGGAATTCCTGTTCTTGGCGTAGTTGGATTTATAGCTATTTATTTTCTTGATGCAAACCGTCTTGCAAGACTTATGCGTTTCTTAAGTCCCTTTGAGGATATGCAACATTCAGGTTACCAGATTGCACAGGCGCTTTATGCAATGGGCTCGGGCGGACTTTTCGGACGTGGCCTTGGACAGAGCGTTCAAAAGTACTCATACCTTCCGGAGCCGTATAACGATTTTATCTTTTCTATTGCATGTGAGGAGCTTGGACTTTTTGGCGGTGCGCTCATAATAATAGCTTTTGCTCTTTTGATTTTAAGAGGATTTCGTATAGCACTTAATGCTCCCGATACCTTTGGTACACTTCTTGCAACAGGTATCATGGCACAGATTGCTATACAAACAACTCTTAATATTGCCGTTGCAACATCAAGTGTGCCAAACACAGGTGTATCTCTCCCGTTTTTCAGCTACGGAGGCACGGCAATCATGGTATTGCTTGTGGAAATGGGAATACTATTAAATATTTCCCGCTCGTCTATTAAAGAGCATACTAATCTCTAATACAGAAAGGTATTGATTATATGAAGGTTATATTTGCCGGAGGAGGAACAGGCGGTCACATAAATCCCGCACTTTCCATTGCAGGTTATATGGCAGAGCAGGATGAAGATTTTCAGGCACTGTTTATTGGAACAAAACGCGGACTTGAAACAAAGCTTGTACCAAAGGCAGGCTATGATATAGAGTATATTGATATAGAGGGATTTAGCAGAAAAAATATGCTAAAGAACATAAAGGTTTTAAAAAAGCTTTATGACTCGGAGAAAAAGTGCAAGAAAATTATTGAGGAGTTTAAGCCTGACTGTGTTGTATGCACAGGCGGCTACGTAAGCGGACCTGTTGCAATGGCGGCAGGAAAGAAAAAAATCCCTGCAATTATACATGAGCAGAATGTTTATCCGGGGCTAACAGTGTCTGCAAGCGAGAAATATGTAGACTATGTAGCTGTAAGCTTTGAAGAAACAATAAAGCACATGAACAACTCCCCAAAATGTGTGTTTACAGGAAACCCTGTAAGACAGGAAATAGTTTCTGCAAAAAGTGAGGAGTCAAGAGAAAGACTTGGAATTGCTGATGATAAGCCTTTTGTTCTCATATTCGGTGGCAGCCTTGGCTCAGACAGAATAAACGAAGCGGTCATTGATATGATTCCAAAACTTAAGGAAGAAAAAGCCTTTCGTCTTTTGTTCGGTACAGGAGACAGAAACTACGAAAAAATTACAGATATTATAAAAGAACGTGGAATAGTGCTTGATGAGGATATCAAAATAGTACCCTATATAGACAACATGCATCTTGTAATGTCTGCTGCAGACCTTGCAGTCTGCCG
>CAZWCO010000135.1:0-4478 GCA_964632665.1 uncultured Lachnospiraceae bacterium
TTCTGGAGTTTGCAGGAGAGGCAAATGACATCAGCGACCCATGGTACACCCATGATTTTGATGCGACATACAGGGACGTAACAAAGGGCTGCAAGGCACTTCTTGATATATTGAAGAAGAAACTATAAAAACAACTATATCTTGTGTTTAAAATCAATTATTTTCACAAAATGTCTTGACAAAATGTGTAATTTGGTTTAAAATGTATGTGTATGCTAATATTTCTTTAAATATTTTTCTGTATTATTAATAATGAATATACCCGCCGGTGCGGGTGTGTGTAGTTGATTATACTTAAAAGGAGCATTCTTGACACAAAAAGAACGCTCGCGTAAAAACTACATAGCGGCCTTTATAACCTGCAAAATGCTTTGCTGTGTGCGGCGTTCATTTTAAGAGAATGTATCCCACAATGATTAGGGGGTGCTTGATATAGAAAAGTTAGAGATTATACTAATTTGTGCACTCGCATTTTTTGCATTGCTTAACATTGCATCCTTTTTCTGCGGCATTGCATACAGAAAAAAAATAGCCGAAGCAAAACTCGGCTCCGCTGAAAAGGAAGCACAAAGCATAGTTGAAAACGCTGTAAAAGCAGCTGATGCAAGAAAGCGTGAGCTTATGCTCGAAGCAAAAGAGGAAAACCAGAAAATGAGGGTTGACCTTGACAAGGAAATGAAGGAACGCCGTTCTGAAATCTCCCGTCAGGAAAGAAGACTTACTCAAAAAGAGGAAAATCTTGACAAGAAAACTGAGGCTCTTGAGAAAAAGGAAAATACACTTAATCAAAAGCTAAAGGAGCTTGAGCAAAAAAATCAGGAAATCGCAGATATAAAGAATGAGCAAACAGTTCAACTTGAAAAAATTTCAGGTATGACTCGCGAAGAGGCTGTTGAAGTCCTTATGAAGGATATTGAGGAGGCCACACGTCACGATGCGGCAAAGCTTGTTAAGGAAATAGAACAGGAAGCGAAGGAAAATGCTGAACGCACAGCAAAGAATATCGTAGCCATGTCTATCCAGAGAGTTGCGGCAGACCACGTGGCAGAAACAACCGTTTCTGTTGTAAATCTTCCTAACGATGAAATGAAGGGAAGAATTATCGGCCGTGAGGGACGTAACATCAGGACGCTTGAAACCATGACCGGAGTAGAGCTTATTATAGACGATACACCGGAAGCAGTTATTGTTTCAAGCTTTGACCCTGTACGTAGAGAAGTAGCAAAGCTTGCACTTGAAAAGCTTATTACTGACGGACGTATACATCCTACCCGTATCGAAGAAAGCGTTGACAAGGCAAAGAAAGAGGTTGAGGCTCTTATTAAGCAGGAGGGCGAAAATGCCACCTTTGAAACAGGTGTGCACGGACTCCATCCCGAGCTTGTTAAGTTCCTTGGTAAGCTTCGTTTCCGTACAAGCTACGGACAAAATGTTCTTCGTCATGCAATTGAGGTTTCACATCTTGCAGGAGTCATGGCGGGAGAACTTGGACTTGATGTTAAGCTTGCCAAGCGTGCAGGTCTTTTGCACGATATAGGTAAGGCTGTTGACCATGAGGTTGAAGGCTCTCACGTATCAATCGGTGCTGACATTGCAAAGAAATATCGTGAAAACAAAGACGTTATCCATGCCATTATGGCACATCACGGAGACGTTGAACCTGAAACACTTGTTGCTTGTCTTGTACAAGCAGCAGACGCCATTTCTGCTGCCCGTCCGGGCGCACGCCGTGAAAATCTTGAAACATATATCCAAAGGCTCCAGAAGCTTGAGGAAATTGCAAACGATTTTAACGGTGTTGAAAAGTCATTTGCTATACAGGCAGGCCGTGAAATCAGAATTATGATTAAGCCTGACGTTGTAAATGATGAGGGAATGGTACTTGTGGCACGTGATATAGCAAAGAAAATTGAAACAGAGCTTGAATATCCGGGCCAGATCAAAGTAAGTCTGATTCGTGAAACAAGAGCGGTTGATTACGCTAAGTAAAACACCCGTTTTGCAGAATTAGAAATATTAAAATAAAACGTATCTTTGAGTGGCGGCTTTAGCCGCCGGCTTCTACCCTCAAAGGCGCGTTTTATTTTTTTATTTGTTTATTTTCTATATTTATACACATAATTTAATTTAAAAAATATTTAAAATAATTATTGTAAAAGAAATTTTTTTATGATACAATTATAAAAGTATGGATTTTTATACAGAAAGAGGTTACCAAAATGTCAAAATCTGATATAAAAGCATTTAACATGTACGGCAACTTATATTTTGTGGGCAGTACAAGGGTAAGCGTTCACATTATAAAAACTGACGTAGGTCTTGTCATGATAGATACGGGATACCCTGACATGTATGACCAGATTCTTGACAGTATGAATGAGCTTGGTCTTAACCCCAAGGACATATGTGCAATATTCCATTCTCATGGACATATTGACCATTTCGGCTGTACATGCGAGTTTAAAAATTTGAGCGGAGCAAAAACATATATAAGCCGTATAGATAATGACATCGCAAATGGTACGTATGATCTTTCATGGGCAAAGGAATTAAACTATGAAAGAATTCCACCATTTAACTGTGACGTGCTTATAGAAGACGGCGATATCTTTACTTTTGGAAAAACAACAGTCCGCTGCGTACATACTCCCGGTCACACCGATGGGGTAATGTCATACTTTGTGAAATTGCATGACGGTGAAAATGAGCTTGTTGCAGGTATGTTCGGCGGAATGGGAATGAATACAATGAGGGCAAAATATTTAGACAAGAACAGCTTCTCATATGACTGCAGAGATAAGTTTAAGGAAAGTATTAAAAAGCTAAGAAGTGAACATGTGGATATTGTTATGGGAAATCATCCCGAGAATAACAACACAGTAGGTAAAAGTAAAGGAGAAAGCTCCAGCGTTGACCCACAGGAATGGCAAAGCCTGCTTGACTTTGCAGAAAGGTCAATTAACGAAACCATAGCAATGGATGCAGAAACCATATAAAAAGGAGGATGGATGTATGCCTATAAGAACACCGGATAAGCTGCCGGCAACTACACAGCTTAGAGCAGAAAATATATTTGTAATGAGTGAAACTAAGGCAATGCATCAAGATATAAGACCTCTCAAAATTGCAATAGTAAACCTAATGCCAACCAAAATTGCAACGGAAACTCAATTGCTTCGGCTTTTAAGCAACTCACCGCTTCAGGTGGAGATAGATTTTGTACAGATGGACTCTCATGTTTCAAAGAACACACCAATTGAGCATCTGGAAGCCTTTTATAAATCCTTTTCCGAGATAAAGGATTCAAAATATGACGGAATGATAATCACAGGCGCACCTGTGGAAAACATGAAGTTCGAAGAGGTAGACTACTGGGAAGAGCTGTCGGAGCTTATGGAATGGACAAAAACCCACGTAACCTCAACATTTCACATTTGCTGGGCGGCTCAGGCGGGACTTTACTATCACTACGGAGTTGAGAAGTATCCCCTTGAGAAAAAGTGCTCCGGTATCTTTAAGCACAAGGTGCATCGCAGTACATCAAAGCTACTCCGAGGCTTTGATACAGAGTTTTATGCGCCTCACTCAAGGCACACAGAGGTGCGTGCAGAGGATATAAGAAAAAACAGTGCTCTTGAAATCCTTGCAGACAGCGAGGAAGCAGGAGTTTATATAGTGTTTACAAAAAAGGGAAGACAGATATTTGTAATGGGTCATTCAGAATATGACGTAAACACCTTGCGTGATGAATATTTAAGGGATCTTGATAAGGGATTCAATCCCGAAATTCCAAAGCATTATTTCCCGGATGATAACCCGAAGAAAAAGCCTGTTATGAAATGGCGCTCACACGCATCACTTTTATTTTCCAACTGGCTTAATTATTTCGTATATCAGATAACCCCATATGAAATTAAAAATATAAAATAAACGGAGGAATTTATAATGGCAGAAAACGTTTTTGACGTCCTTTTAGAGAGAGGTCTTATAGCGCAAACAACACATGAAAAGGAAATAAGAGAGCTTCTCGGAAAAGAGAAGGTAACCTTTTATATAGGCTTTGACCCAACGGCAGACAGCTTACATGTAGGACACTTCTTACAGATGGTTGTTATGCGTCATATGCAAAACTTCGGTCACAGACCAATCGCCTTAGTTGGCGGCGGCACAGCAATGGTTGGAGACCCGTCAGGCAGAACAGATATGCGCCAGATGATGACTGTTGACACTATCAACTATAACTGCGAAAAGTTCAAGAAGCAGCTTTCATGTATCGTTGATTTTTCAGACGGCAAAGCAATCATGGTAAACAATGCAGACTGGCTCAGAAGCCTTAACTATATAGAGTTTTTAAGAGATATCGGCTCATGCTTCTCTGTAAACAAAATGCTTACAGCAGAGTGCTTTAAGCAAAGACTTGAAAAAGGTCTTTCATTCCTTGAATTTAACTACATGCTCATGCAAAGCTATGACTTCCT
>CAZWCO010000136.1:0-4442 GCA_964632665.1 uncultured Lachnospiraceae bacterium
AGCGTATCCTGCAAGAACTGCTGCAAGATAAACAGCACCAGGTCTTTCTGTACCATTAAAGCCCCATACACCCTTAATAGTATTTGGATCCATATCCATTGTTTCTGAGCCGTATGCCCAACATGGTGTAACTGAAAGCGTAATGTCAACGCCCTCTTTTTTGAATTTATCTGCGCAAGCAGCAGCTTCAGGCACGCGTCCGATGGTTGTGTCTGCGATAACTACCTTTACAGGATCTCCGTTTGAATAGTTAAGATTTTCTTCAAACAACTTCTTTGCAGCAAGTGCAAGAGCCATTGTCTGATCTTCTAAGCTTTCACGAAGCTTCATAGGTCCGCGGCGACCGTCAATTATTGGTCGGATACCAATAACAGGATAATCACCAACATATCTGTTTTTTGCCATTTTTTTGTAACCTCCAATATAATTAATTTCACATTGTTTTTAAAATACAATGCGATAAATTTATTTGTTAATATTATTATATACTTGAAATTTATATATTACTTGTGTTATAATAGAAAAAAACATAATAATATTCATGTTGGAGGTGTAGCTCATGAGTTATAACGAAATTCAGCAAAGAGGAACCATTGACCTTTCTGCAGAGCTGTATTTAATAGATTCTAACCACCCCAAATACGAGATGGCTCATCATTGGCATGGAGATTTTGAAATTATAAAAATAGTAAGCGGCAGCTTAAAGGTAAAGCTTAATAAACGTGAGTTTGATGCGGAAGCGGGGGATATTATATTTGTAAATTCCGAAACTGTACACGGAGCTTCTCCTGATAATTGCTCTTATGAGTGTATTGTTTTTTCAAATGACTTAGTTCAGGCGCCTGATAGTGTATGTGGGGGATTTCTTACAGAGCTGAATGACCATGTTATAGTTATAAATGATCACTATAAAAAAGACGAAAGCGATATATATTCAGCTTTTCAAAAATTATTTTATGTAATGGAAAACAGCGGAACATATTTTGAAGTCCTTGGAGCAATTTACAGTATATTTGGTATAATTATCAGGGACAAGCTATATAAAACATCTGCCGGGCTTTCCGAGGGAGACTCGGTAAGTAATGCAAAGCTAAAAAAAGTTCTTTCATACATGCGTAATTCATACGACACACAAATATCTCTGGAACAAATGGCAAATGTTGCCGGAATGAGCCCTAAATATTTTTGCTATTTCTTTAAGGAAATGACAAAGAAAAGTCCTGTAAGCTATTTAAATACATACAGGGTTGAACGAGCAGCAAGAAAGCTTCTTTCAACAGATATGTCGGTAACGGATGTTGCATTCAGCTGTGGGTTTAATGATTTGAGTTATTTTATTAAAACCTTTAAAATGATTAAGGGTATAACGCCCAATGCATTTAGAAAAAATGGGGAATAATTGGTTTATTTGGTATTTCTGTCGCATATAATAACTGCGGAGGTGATTTGTGTGCGAAAATATAAACCGTACATTATTTCTGTTATAATTGCTCTTGCAGTTGGAGCTCTATCTGCTTTTGCAACAAAAGACTATATGAATATTTATGATGAAATAGTCAGGCCGCCCCTTGCACCGCCGGGATTTGTTTTTCCTGTTGTATGGACTGTTCTTTACACTCTTATGGGGATTAGCAGTGCAATTGTATTTACAAAATGCAACGAAACGGAGTGTAGTGACACATGGGGAGTAATATACGTATTACAGCTTGTTGTCAATTTTTTTTGGAGCATAATATTTTTCAGGATGAGAAGCTTCTTATTTGCATTTATATGGCTTTTAATACTTATTGCGCTGGTGGTCTGGATGATATTAGAATTCAGAAAAATATCTAAAATAGCCGCTTATCTTCAAATTCCGTATCTTATATGGATTTTGTTTGCTGCTTTTTTAAATTTAATGATATTTATTCTTAATTAGTACTTGTAAAAACTTGAAATTTATGATATAATTTTCGTATGTTTTTTTGAATGTACATAAATCAATTACGGAGCCGGTTATGGATAGATTTGAAAGAGAAAAAACTTTAATTGGAGAAGTATGTTTTAACAAGCTTGCTTCAGCTAGTGTTGCTGTTTTTGGAATTGGCGGAGTAGGTGGCTATGTGTGTGAAGCTCTTGCAAGAGCAGGGATTGGAAATATTACCCTTGTAGATAATGATGTTGTGTCTATTACCAATATTAACAGACAGATTGTTGCACTTGATTCAACAATCGGCAGATTAAAAACATCTGTTATGAAAGAACGCATAAAAGATATAAACCCAAATGCTATGGTAGATGAAATCAACATGTTTTATCTTCCGGAAAATTCCAAAAATTTTCCAATAGGCGACTATGACTATATTATTGACTGTATTGATACCATATCCGGTAAGCTTTCTTTAATCGAGGAAGCAAACAGACTTGGTGTGAAAATCATATCATGTATGGGAACGGGAAATAAAATATACGGCGAAAGACTTAAAATTACAGATATTTATAATACATCCATGTGTCCTCTTGCAAAGGTTATTCGAAAGGAATGTAAAGAAAGAAACATAAAAAAACTTAAAGTCCTTTATTCTGATGAGCAGCCTATAAAGCATACAGAGGATACTAATGAAAAAACACACCTTGGAAGACCTGTTCCGTCAAGCATATCCTTTGTTCCGCCGGTGGCAGGACTGCTAATTGCAGGCGAAGTAATTCGTGACATTGCAGAGATAAAATAAGAAAGGTTATAAAATACATGCTTATTAGCGGAAGCAATTTAAAGAAAACATTTTCGGAAAGAGTCCTTTTTGAAAATATATCATTCCACATAGATGATAACGATAAAATTGGTTTTGTAGGCTCAAATGGTGTAGGAAAAACAACCTTGTTTAAAATGCTTATTGGAACAGAGAGCTATGACGCGGGTGAGCTTTTTAAATCAAAACAGTTAAAAATTGGATATCTTGACCAATATTCCTGCTTTAACTCTGATAAAACGATTTTTAATGAAGTTCTTGAGGTTTTTTCACATATAATTTCACTTGAACAGGAGCTTGAGGATATCAGATTAAGACTTGAATATGAAACGGATAACCTTGATGCATTAATTTCCAGACAAAATCAGTTAAATGAATACCTTGCAGCAAACGAAGGCTTTTACTATAAAAATAAGGTAAAAAGTACACTCATCGGTTTAGGCTTCGGGGAAGATGAGCTTTCCATGAATGTTGCAAACCTTTCAGGCGGGCAGAAAACTCGTGTTGAGCTTGCAAAGATATTACTTTCGGACTCTAATCTTATGTTGCTAGACGAGCCAACAAACCATCTTGATATTGAAAGCGTAGAATGGCTTGAAGATTTTCTGCGTGGATATAAAGGCGCTTTTGTTGTAATATCACATGATAGATATTTTCTTGATAAGGTAACGAATAAAACATTTGAAATAGAATGTTCCAAGCTATATTCATTTAACGGCCCTTATACTTCGTACGCTGCACAAAAAGAGATAGATTCACTTACAAAAGAGCGTGAGTATGAAAATACAATGCGTGAAATCTCCCGCCTTGAAGAAGTTATTAAGCAGCAAAGACAATGGAACAGAGAAAAAAATATTAAAACAGCTGAAAGTAAACAAAAGGTTGTGGACAAGCTAAGAAGCTCACTTTCTGCACCTGAACATGAAACAGAGGACATAGAATTTCATTTTCATGCGTATGAAGGCGGCGGGAATGATGTGCTTGACGTAAAAAACGTGTCAAAATCCTTTGATGATAAAAAGGTTTTAAATGACCTTACCTTTGACGTAGTTAAGGGAGAACGAATATTTGTTCTTGGACCTAATGGCTGTGGAAAAACAACACTTCTTAAAATCATTCTAGGTATCATTAAACAGGACGAGGGCACGGTTAAGCTTGGAACTGATATACATATAGGATACTATGATCAGATTCAGGAAAACCTTTCCTCGAACAAAACGGTTATCGATGAAGTGTGGGACGAGTATCCACATCTTACACATACAGAAATAAGAAACGCATTAGCTGCGTTTTTGTTCCGTGGTGATGATGTATATAAAGAGATAAGTACCCTTTCCGGTGGAGAAAAAGCAAGAGTTTTGCTGGTTAGGCTCATTTTAAAAAAGGTAAATCTGCTTATAATGGACGAGCCTACTAACCACCTTGATATTAATTCAAGAGAAGCACTTGAAAAAGCTCTTTCTTCTTACAACGGAACAATGGTAATGGTATCCCACGACAGATATTTTATTAATAAGCTTGCAGATAAGATTGTTTACATTAAGGATGTGGGATGCGTAAAATCAATCGGCGGATATGACGATTTTACAGAAAGATTTCCTGATGCAATTCACAAAGATGGGGTTTCTAAAGACAAGAAAAAAGCCTCCGGCGAGGACTATAAGAAAAAAAAGCAACGTGAATCTGATAAAAGAAAAGCAGTAAATAGAGCGA
>CAZWCO010000137.1:0-4419 GCA_964632665.1 uncultured Lachnospiraceae bacterium
TCACAAAGACGGAGCCGTTTTTTATATTATTTTCTCTGATATAACCTTTTAACATTTTGCAAAGCTCTTTTGGCAAAATAACAATACGCATTTTGCCTTTACAGTTTATTATTGCTTGCCCGGATTTTACGGCAGAAGTTGTAATGTGACGTAGTTCTGAAACCCTGATACCCGTGCTGCAAATTGTCTGCATAAGGTAATATAATCTTTCGTTCTTTCTGCATTTTGCCGCTGTGAGTAGTCTTTCGTATTCCGCCTTTGTCAGTTCCTTGTCTTTACTTGAAAATATCTGTCTTTGGATTTTTAATGCCTTAATCCGTATATCATGCCATTCCATAAAAGCAAAGAAGGTGTTGAGAGAGGATACTGCTGCATTAACACTTGCAGGGGCATATTTTTGACACAATTCTTTTTTATACGTTAGTGCAGATATCTTCGTTACTTCTTGACCGCATAGCCAGGTCATAAAAAAGGTAATATCACGAATATATTTTTCTATGGTGTTTTCGCTTTTTTCTTCTTCAATTAAATAATCTTTAAAGCTCAAAATAAGCTCATTTGTAATTTTTCTCATTAAAATCAACTTCCTTTCTCATATACATTTTACCATTTAAATAAAAATATTATCAGCTTTTAGCAAATGTTTGAAAATTAATCTCAAATATACAAGCAACCCGAGTTTTGTTTGCATATTTGAGATTTTGAAAAGACCGACGTAAAAAATACATCGGTCCTTTCAAAGATTTTTTTGACAAGTTTTTAAAGATCACCTAAAATGCCGCGTATGTACTCGTCAAATTCCTTGTCGGGAAGTGCTGCAGGGGATGCACTGACGCTGCCTGATGTAAATCCGGGCATTGCTCCGTTTTCTACAAAACGTGGCTTTGCAGCCGGTATATTACCAAGCTTTGATGCAATATACTTTAGGTAAGCGCCGTAGACAGAACGTGTTCTGTCAAGCTCAGCTTTAAACTCCGGACTTGAATTATAAAGAGTCTTTAAATCAAAGTCTGAGAAGCTACGCTTTAAATCCTCTGCCTGTGCAAAGAGGTGCTTTCTCATTGCATCAGCACGCTTTCTCTCTGCAAGGATTTCGTTAAGCATTTTTATCTTCTGGGAATTGTCCTGTGCACCCGGTTGCTTATAGTTTGGAGTATCATTGACAACATTTTTTTGTGTAGTAACAAGTCCGGAAGATATAGTTGACAATACTTTTACAAGCTTTTTAAGGTCAGCCTTAAGCTCTGTAAGCTCCGTATCCTTTTCTTCTTTCACCTCCTTTTCCTCTGTCTCCTTTTTGTCTGTTTCAGGCTTTGGATTGTCTTCTTTGTTCATGATTTTATCAATGTAGGAATCAAATTCCTCCTCTGACATGGTCTTTTTGTCCGCTGTGTTTAGCTCCTCTGCCTGTGCAACTTTCTGTTCGCTGATTTTCTTTTTCATAAAAATTGTCCTTTCTTTTATTTTTGTGACTACCCGCCTCACATTCATATAATACCACATTTTTTGTAGAAAAAAATTCAACTTTTCTAAAAGTAAAAAAAATAAACCGTCTTAGAAAGACAGTTTATTTTTTTAGTCCAAATTTGCATATTTCCTTTAGTGTGCATTCTTCGCACTTGGGATTTCGTGCATTACACACGGCTCTGCCGTGATATACAAGTCTGTGACAGAAATCAAGCTGCTCATGGGGAGGGATAAGTTTTTTCAGGTCCATCTCTATCTTTTCCGGACTTGTGTTGGTTGTAAGACCAATTCTTCCCGAAAGACGAATACAATGTGTATCCACCACCACAGCACTTTTTCCAAAAATATCGCCAAGTACAAGGTTTGCCGTCTTTCTGCCTGTGCCCGGGAGAGTAAGAAGGTCATCCATATTGTCAGGCACTTTTCCGTCAAAGTCAGAAAGTATCTTTTTGCAGCATGCAATAATGTTCTTTGACTTGTTTTTGTACAGACCAATAGATTTTATATCCTGCTGCAGCTCCTCAAGGCTTGCGTTTGCAAAATCCTCTGCACATGTGTATTTTTTAAACAAGTTTTGAGTTACACGGTTTACGCTTGCGTCCGTACACTGTGCAGACATTTGTGTTGCAAGTAACATTTCAAGAGGATTTGAATAGTTAAGCGAGCATTTAACCTCGGGATACAGGTCCTTTAGCTTTTCAAGAGCCATTAAAGCGCGTTCTTTTCGTGTCATAAGAGTCCTCCATTAATAAACAGGGTGTTGCCTGTGCAACACCCTGAAATATAATTACATACCAAGTTGCTTTTTAACCACTTCATCAACAAATGCAAGTGCGTTGTCAATTTTGGAGGCGTCCTTACCGCCGCCTTGTGCCATATCAGGCTTTCCGCCGCCTCTGCCATCGCAGATTGGTGTAATTTCCTTTATGATATTACCTGCGTGAGCACCCTTTGAAACAGCGTCCTTTGTAGCCATAGCAACAAAGGAAATCTTGTCGTCTGTGTTAGACGCAAGAACAACTACGCCGCAGTTTATTTTTTCTTTAGCCTCATCTGCCGCAGTTTTAAGGTCGTTCGCCGTCATCCCGTCAAGCTGTGCAGTAACAAGCTCAATATCACCAATATGCTTAATTCCTGCAAGTATATCCTTTGCTTTTGTTGCCGCCATAGCGGACTTTATCTTGTCAAGCTCCTTTTGAAGTTCTTTATGCTCAAAGGTGAGAACCTCTGCTTTTTTGTCAATCTCATTTAAAAGATTTGTCTTAAGTACTTTCGCAGTATTCTTTATAAGCTCGTCTTTTTCCTTGATGTAGCGAATTACACCTTCGCCTGTGACAGCCTCAATACGTCTTACACCGGCAGCTACACCGCCCTCGGATATAAGCTTAAACAAGCCAACCTGTGAAGTGTTTGTAAGATGTGTACCGCCGCAGAACTCAACAGAATAGTCGCCCATTGATACAACCCTTACAGTTTCGCCGTACTTTTCGCCGAACTGTGCAGTAGCACCAAGCTTTTTCGCTTCGTCAATAGGAAGCTCCTCGGTAACTATAGGAAGTGCGCTAAGTACCATTTCGTTTACCTTGTCCTCAACCTTTTGAAGCTCTTCTGTTGACATTGCTTCAAAGTGTGAGAAGTCAAATCTCAGGTGCTCGGAGTTTACAAGTGAGCCCGCCTGTGCAACATGTGTACCAAGTGTCTCCTTTAATGCCTTGTGCAAAAGGTGTGTTGCGCTGTGGTTTCTGCCAACTGCCATACGGTATGTTTTGCTGACGCAAAGCTCTGCCATATCTCCTGTCTTGAACTCACCCTTTTCAACATTAACCTCGTGTATATAAATCCCGTCACCTGTCTTTTTGGTGTTTATAACCTCTGCAACAGCGTCTTTGCATGTGATTGTACCAATGTCACCTGCCTGACCGCCCATTTCTGCGTAGAAAGGAGTTGACTCTGTTACAATTATACCGCTCATACCCTGTGTAATTATCTGTGAAACTTCGCCCTCTGCTGCAATACCTACGATTTTTGACTCGCCGCAAAGTGTGTCATAGCCTGTAAATACAGTAGCCTTTGCGTTTTCAAATTCAAAGCTTGCCTCGCTGTCCCAGCTTGAGCCGTCCTTACGGCTTGCTCTGGCTGTTTCTCTTTGCTCGGTCATTGCCTTGTTAAAGCCGTCCACATCAACAGTAAGTCCCTTTTCCTCTGCAATTTCAATTGTGAGGTCAAGAGGGAAGCCGTATGTGTCATGAAGTCTGAACGCCTGTTCGCCTGTGATTTCACGGCTGTTTTCCATATATTCTGCAAGAACGGCAAGACCGTTATCTATTGTTGCGTCAAATCTGCCCTCTTCAATTTTGATTATGTTCTTTATATAATCTCTCTTTTCTTCAAGCTCGGGATAAGCTACTTTCGAAGCGTCAATTACTGTGTCTGCCACTTCGTTAAGGAATTGCTTGTTTATTCCAAGAAGCTTTCCGTGACGTGCCGCACGGCGAAGAAGACGTCTGAGCACGTAGCCTCTGCCCTCGTTAGATGGTATTACACCGTCCGAAATCATCATAACGGTACTTCTTATGTGGTCTGTAATAACACGAAGTGAAACGTCTGTTTTCGGGTCCTTTTTGTATTCAACACCTGCAACGGAGCAGATGTGCTTCATAACATCCTGTACTGTGTCAACCTCAAAAAGATTTTCAACACCTTGCATGTATGCTGCAAGTCTTTCAAGTCCCATGCCTGTGTCGATGTTTGGCTTTGCCAGTCTTTCGTAGGTGCCGTCCTCCTGCTTGTCAAACTGTGTGAAAACAAGGTTCCATACTTCCATAAATCTGTCACAGTCACAGCCTATTTTACAGTCCGGTCCGCAGGAAAGATGCTCGCCTCTGTCAACATGGATTTCGGAGCAAGGACCGCAAGGACCTGTGCCGTGCTCCCAGAAGTTATCTTCCTTAC
>CAZWCO010000138.1:0-4398 GCA_964632665.1 uncultured Lachnospiraceae bacterium
AAAACACACAGGCAACGCCGGTGTCCTGACACACAGGCTGACTTTTTTCATCGGCAATTTCATAATTTTCTATAATCCGTTCCAATATCTCCTTTGCCTGCGGCCACGGTTCTGCACCGTGAAAGTTTTTTATACATTCCTTTACGTCGGTGCTTAAGTGACAATTGGCTTCTATACAAAGTTTTTTTACTGTTTCTGTTATTTTTGCTGCTTCAATTTCTCGCATAATATTTCTCCTATATGTTATTTTTATTCCACATTATATATTTTGTCAAGAATATGCCCCTCGCGGCTTATTACCTCTGCCACCACTTTATTGCCTTTTGGCAGCTTTTCAGGTTTTCCCGTAATTTGCTCTGCTTTTTCTTTAAGCACGTTAATGTCAATTATAGGAAGCCCTGCCGTCTTAAGCCTTTCTATTAATTCTACATTTTTAGGATTTACTGCTATACCACCTTGAGTAACAAGAACATCTATATCCTTACCCGGTGTGGAAACACATGTTACACGATCTGTCACAATGGGCAACCTCGCTCTGAACATAGGTGCTATTATCATGGAAAGCTTTGAGCCAGCTGCAGTATCGCTGTGTCCGCCCGAACCACCCATAATATAACCATTTGAATCTGTATGAACATTTACATTAAAATCTGTATCAATTTCAGTAGCACCAAGAATAACCACATCAAGACTGTCAACTGCCGAACTTTTGCTTGCTGGCGATGCGTACTGCAGCGCGGAAATTTCCTGATGTCTTGCATCGTTTTTAATTGACTCTACTGCCGCAAGGTCAAAGCACTGTACATCTAAAAGGCTTCTGAAGCATCCTGCCTGAAGCATATCAACCATGTATCCGGTTATTCCTCCAAGACCAAAGCTGCCCTGAACACCTTTTTCAACCATTATATCCTTTAAAAATTTTGCAGCAGCAAGAGATGCGCCGCCGGCTCCTGTCTGGAACGAAAAACCGTCCTTTAAAAGACCTGAAGCCTCTATAACCTTTGCTGCGTGAGATGCCATAACAAGCCCAACCGGGTCGCGGGTGATTTTTGTTGTTCCCGATACGATACCATTTGGATCGCCAATTGCATCCACCTGAACAACATAGTCTATATAATCTTCAGAAATAGACCAATCCTGCATGGGATATGGAACAAGGTTATCTGTGATTACCACTGTCTTTTTTGCGAACATGGCATCTGCAAAGGCATAGCCAAGACTACCGCATGCAGACTTTCCGTACTTTCCCGAGCAATTACCCATTGTATCAGAGGTTGGCGCAGCAATAAAGGCTACATCAACAGGAGTTTTGCCTGATGCTATATCACTGGGTCGACCGCCGTGGGTCCGAAACTGCACAGGCTTATCCATTATCCCTTCAGAAAATGCACGTCCAAGCCCCGCCGACATATAATCCGTTATAACCCCTGTCACAACCTTGTTTTCTATATAGCTAAGGAGCGGCTTATGTACATCAAAAAGAGAGCTTGCGTTTACTGTTATATCCTTTATACCAAGCTTTGCAATTTCTTCCATTACCATATTTAATACATGGTCACCGTTACGCAGATGATGATGAAAAGAAACTGTCATCCCGTCTTCCAGACCGGAAAGCACAATAGCTTCACGGATTGATTTTACTATCTTATTCATAAGCTATCCCTCCTGCCCATACCAAGAGCTTCTGCCATAGAGATTGTTCTCTCAGCCCTTGCAACAATTGGAGCATCTATCATCTTTCCATGAAGAGCTATTGCTCCCTTGCCCTGTTCTTTTGCACGGCTGATTGCCTCTATCACTTCATATGCATAATCAATTTCTGCAAGAGTGGGACTGAATACCTGATTTATAACCTCAACATGACGGGGCGAAATTGATGCTTTTCCTGTAAATCCCAGATTTTTTGCTAAAATTGCGTCATCTGCTATACCCTCGTCATCATTCACATCAGTAAACGGTGTATCATACACATCCACTCCCGCGGCACGAGCGGCAACTACAAGACGTGTTCTTGCATACTCGATTTCTCTGCCCTCTTTTGTACGTTTACATTGAAGGTCAGCAGTAAGGTCTTCTGCACCCAAAAATAATGCTTTTACACGTTTTGTGCTTGTTGCAATTATGTATGAGTTTTCAACTCCAAGAGCTGTTTCTATTAAAGGCATTAATCCAACCGAGCCGCTTTCCATACCTTCCTTTTCTTCCACCTTGCTCATATACTCATCCGCCACAAGCACATCCTCCCGGGTGCTTGCTTTCGGAAGCAGTATAAGCGCCGGCTTTTCAGGCAAAATAACGTCAAGGTCTTTCTTCCAATAATCAGTATCAACAGAGTTTATTCGAACAATTATCTCCAGACCTTTAAAATCCATATACCTCATGGTGTTTCTCACAAGTATACGTGCT
This sequence comes from uncultured Lachnospiraceae bacterium, assembly GCA_964632665.1. GTDB lineage: Bacteria > Bacillota > Clostridia > UBA1381 > UBA1381 > RGIG9115. Next base: position 2,407 of record CAZWCO010000138.1, read on the forward strand.
GCATCTTTTTCCTGCGGGGACACAGCATCTTCCAAATCAAGTATTACTGCATCTGCGCCAAGGCAATTTCCGTTTATTAGCATATTAGGATTATTGCCGGGCAAAAACAACATACTGCGACGCATTATTCTTCCCCCTTTCCACGCATAACAGCAACCTCAACCCTGGCACGTATTACACATTCCAGCGCACCTCTGTCAATTACACGCACACCGGCATTTTTTATACCTTGTTCCTCCAAAACATCAGTTACCGCTTTTTTTATCTTTTCTCCAAACTGTTTTTTCACAACAGATTCAAGCTCGATACTTATGCCATTTTCTGCAGGCTCAATCTCAACATAAACATCACTGGACTCAAGTGTTCCGGCTGATGCACATTTATTTATACTCACTTTCATTAGAGCTCCTTTCACTGTTTTTAATAAATGATATAGTTCAATTCCATAACATTATATAACACAATTTGTAAAAATGCAATTGTTTTTCATTTTTTTCTTTACATTTTTAATTTTTACATGTATAATGAATATAACAATATTTTTAAAAAAGGTATAAAACATGCATACAGAACTGTTATCAAGATTAAGCGAAACAAAATTTAATATATGGAGAAGCTTTTTAGAAGAATCCGGGCTTACACCTGACACTTCAGTTACACAGACTGTATTTGTCTGGGACGACGATAAGCTTATAGCTTCCGGCTCAAGAGACGGGAATATTTTGAAATGTCTTGCAGTAGACAACAGCCGTCAGGGAGAGGGGCTTTTATCTACTGTCCTTACACCTTTAAAAAAAGCTGCTTTTGAAGAAGGACACAGACACCTTTTCCTTTACACAAAGCCGGAAAATCAGGCTATATTTTCCGACCTGTTTTTTTATCCTGTTGCAAAAACCAACGATGTTCTTTTGATGGAAGACAAAAAAGATGGAATAAAAAACTTCTTAAACAGTTTTCCTGATACAGACGCCTCTTCTCAAAACGGATGCATTGTTATGAACTGTAACCCATTTACAAAAGGTCACCTCTATCTTATAGAAACAGCCGCAAAGGAGTGTGACACACTTTATATTTTTGTGGTTTCGGAGGATAAAAGCAGATTTTCAAATTCAGACAGAATGGAAATGGTTAAACTGGGTACAGCGCACATTCCAAACGTTTGTGTACTTCCCACCGGTCCATACCTTATTTCATCCGCCACTTTCCCTACCTACTTCCTCAAAGACAGGGAAAATGCAGGAAAAATCAAGTGCCTTTTGGATATTGAAATTTTTACAAAATATTATGCGCCAAAGTTTAATATAAAGCGCCGCTTTGTAGGTACAGAACCATTTTCAGAAATGACAAATCAGTATAACATAGCTTTAAAGGATACGCTGCCGGAAAAGGGAATTGACCTTACGGAGATACGAAGGCTGGAAATTGACGGCACATTTGTCAGCGCAAGTAACGTAAGACAGCTTATAGATAACAAAGACAACGAGAAATTAAAAAAGATTTTACCTGAGTCAAGTTATACTTTCCTTAAAGACAAAGGTTTTATATAAAGGAGAATTTTATTATGCAGGAACGTCAGAAAAATCATATTTTAAGCAGTTATTTTGCACCCAGAGGCCATCACCGTATGTATGCCCTTGGCATGCAGCTTGCTCAGCTATACTTATCTCCTTTTGACAAGCTCATTGGAGTTGTAGGCGATGCCGGCTCAGGCAAAAGCGCTTTGCTCAGAGGAATGTTCCCCGGGCTTGAGCTTACAAATGATGACGATGGAGTTTATGTTCGCCCATTGCCCATTTTGGAGCAGGATAACGGTTATTTTTCTCCGCATACTTATCATCTTGATGTTCGTTTCGAAAACGGCTTTACACAAATGAGTGTTCTGGCAGAGGCAATAACAGAAGCTCTACAAAATGGAAAACGGGTTATTATTGAACATTTTGACCTTATTTACCCGCTACTTGGCTTCAACGCAAACCTCATCATCGGCACCGC
>CAZWCO010000139.1:0-4380 GCA_964632665.1 uncultured Lachnospiraceae bacterium
GGTTCAGTTAAGTCTGTTTATGTATGCACACGTTGCCTTCGCTCAGGTAAGGTTGTACGCGCTGTCTGACAGCAAATTGTATGAAATTTACAGCTTGGCTAAAATAAGTCAAGCTGTTTTTTCGTGTAAATTTCCTTTTTTTCAATATGATTAAATTTTTATGTTATTTTTACCTTTAAACTTTACATTAATTTAATTTGTGGTATAATTGTAACGTAGGACCATATTACCCGACAAAAGAGGTGGATCTTTATGGAAAAACTAATAATCAAGGGCGGGAACAAACTTTCCGGAACTGTTGATATCAGCGGAGCAAAAAATGCCGCCGTTGCTATAATTCCTGCCTGTATACTTTCAGACGGCAAATGCTGTCTTGAAAACGTACCTGATATTCAGGACACAAAGCTATATATTAAAATTTTAAAGCTCATGGGAGCTCATGTAACATATAAAGACAAGCACACGGTTGAAATTGACTGCACAGACATTGATGGTTTTTCTCCCTCAAAGGAGCTTACACGCAAAATGCGCGGTTCAAGCTATCTTATGGGAGCACTTCTTGGACGTTTCGGAGAGTTTATTATGGATATGCCGGGCGGCTGTGACTTTGGCACACGCCCTATTGACCAGCATATAAAATCCTTTGAAGCTCTTGGCGCAGAAATAACCGTTACAGGCAGCGTTATAAAGGGAAAAACAAAGGAAAATCACCTTATAGGTGCAAACATATACTTTGATATTGTTTCAGTTGGTGCGACAATTAACGCTATACTTGCAGGAGTAAAGGCAAAGGGCACTACCATAATAGAAAATGCGGCAAAGGAGCCTCACATTGTTGACCTTGCAAACTTTTTAAACGCCATGGGCGCAAGTATAAGAGGAGCCGGCACCGACACTATAAGAATTAAGGGTGTAACATCACTTCGTGGTGGAACGTATACAATAATCCCTGACCAGATAGAAGCGGGAACATTTATGATTGCCGCAGCTGCTACAAAAGGCGATGTAACAATTACCAACGTTATTCCAAGGCATCTTGAGCCAATAAGCGCAAAGCTTATAGAGGCAGGGGCAAAGGTTGAGGAATATGATGACAGCGTAAGGGTTTTTGTTCCCGAGGGCACAACCTTTAAAAGAGTTAATTTTATTGCTTTGCCATACCCGGGATATCCCACAGATATGCAGCCTCAGCTTGTTACATTCCTTTCAACTGTCAAAGGCTCAAGCACAGCACGTGAGGGTGTATGGGACAATCGTTTCAGGTACGTTGCCGAGCTCAAGCGCATGGGAGCCCAGATACGTGTAGAGGGCAAGCTTGCTATCATTGACGGAGTTGATAAACTTTACGGAACTTCTGTTTGTGCAAACGACTTAAGAGCCGGAGCTGCAATGATAATTGCAGGGCTCATGGCAGAGGGTACGACGGAAATTGTGGACATATATCACATAGACAGAGGCTATGAAAATTTTGAAGGAAAGTTTGTACAGCTTGGCGCAGATATAAAGCGCGTTACTGTTGTATCAGATTTTGAATAAATATTAAAGGAGGGGTTACCAATGGTTCGTTTTTTGTCACTTGTAAGCGGTTCATCGGGGAACTCCTCTCTTATTACAGACGGGAATACAACACTCCTTATAGACTGCGGAATTTCAGGCAAGAAGCTTAAGGAAAGACTTGAAGAGGCAGAGATGACTCCCGAAAGCATTGATGCTGTCCTTATAACCCACGAGCACAGCGACCATACAAAAGGAATAGGAGTAATCGCCAGAAGATATAATCTTCCTGTTTTTGCAACCGAAAAAACCCTTTTTCATACTGACCTTGGAAAAACAGACCCGTCTCTTATAAATATAATAAAAGCAAACGAAACCTTTGACATAGGCAGTATACAGGTGCATCCCTTCCCCATCCCTCATGATGCAGCAGACCCGGTAGGCTTCAGCTTTATTGCGGAGGGAGAGAAATACACCCTTGCAACAGACATAGGGTTTATGCCGGATAATCTATTTTGTGAGCTATGCGGAAGTAAGCAGATAATCCTTGAGTCAAATCACGATGTTGAAATGCTTAAAATTGGAGATTATCCTTTTTACCTTAAAGAAAGAATTTTATCTCAAAGGGGACACCTGTCCAACGAAATTACAGCTCAAACAGCTGTTATGCTTGCAAAGGCAGGGACAGAAAACATAATGCTTGCACATTTGAGCCGCGAGAACAACACCCCTGAAATTGCGGAAATAACCACATTGAACGCACTTTGCAAAAACGGATTTTCAAACGTAGAGTTAAAGGTTGCATCTCGTCACTCGGTAACCCAGTTTGCTGTGTAAAGGAAACGTATATGAATATTGATATAATTGCGGTAGGTAAAATTAAAGAAAAGTTTTTCAGGGACGCGTTTGAGGAGTACTCAAAGCGTCTTTCTCCGTTTGTAAAGCTTACAGTTACAGAGGTGCCGGACGAAAAGATACCGGACGGTGCAGGAGAAAAAATTATAGAAAAGATAAAAGAAAAAGAGGGAGAAAAAATTCTTTCTCTGTTAAAACAGGGAACTGTCGTTTCCATGTGCATTGAGGGAAAGGAATATTCAAGCGAGGAGCTTGCAGGTTTTCTGGAAAAGTCAGCAAATTCTGCAAGCCGTATAACCTTTATTATAGGCGGGTCGCTTGGACTTGCCGACAAGGTAAAAGCAAGGTCCGATGTACGAATGAGCTTCGGGAAAATAACACTTCCCCATCAGCTTATGCGCGTAGTGCTTGGAGAACAAATATACAGAGGCTATAAAATTATAAACAACCAGAGCTATCATAAATAATTTTCCTATAAAGGAGTTTTTAAAATGGCTAAAACCAAAACTCAATACATCTGCTCGGAGTGCGGATATCAAAGTCCTAAATGGATGGGAAAATGCCCCTCCTGTAACAACTGGAGTACTTTGACCGAAACTATTATTGCCGAAGCGCCCTCCGGTCATAAGCCACAGAGTGCAAGAAAAACAACCTCTCTAATACCAAAGTCCTTAAATCAGGTAGAAATTGACAGCCACACAAGATATGAAACAGGCATGGGAGAGCTTGACCGTGTTCTTGGCGGCGGCATTGTAAAAGGCTCTTTGATACTTGTAGGCGGCGACCCGGGAATTGGAAAGTCAACCCTTCTTTTGCAGATATGCCAAAAAGCAGGCACAGACAAAAAAATCCTGTACGTGTCGGGCGAGGAGTCCGAAGGGCAGATAAAAATGAGAGCAAAAAGGCTTGGAGTTACGGGAGAGGGATTATATCTTGTATCGGAAACGGATATTGAAATAATATCTGATTATATACTAAACGTAAACCCTGATGTTGTTATAATAGACTCTATACAAACAATGCACAGAGAAGATATCCCATCAGCACCCGGAAGTGTGCCGCAGGTAAGAGAAACAACAAACCTGCTTATGCACCTTGCAAAGCAAAACGGTATTTCCATGTTCATTGTGGGACACGTTACAAAGGATGGTGCTCTTGCAGGACCGAGAGTTCTTGAACATATGGTGGACTGCGTACTTTACTTTGAGGGCGACAGACAGCTTGCGTTCAGAATTCTGCGTTGCGTCAAAAACAGATTTGGCTCCACAAACGAGATAGGCGTTTTTGAAATGAAAGAAAAGGGGCTTATGGAGGTTAAAAACCCATCGGCAATGCTCCTTGACGGCAGACAGGAAAATTCTTCGGGAAGCGCTGTTGTGTGTACCATGGAGGGAAGTCGCGGTGTTCTTGCAGAAATCCAAGCTCTCGTCACGCAGACAGGCTTTGGAAATCCAAGACGTATGTCATCGGGAATTGATATAAACCGCGTACTTCTTATGACAGCCGTTCTTGAAAAGAGAGCAAGACTTCGCCTTTCAAGCCACGATATTTATATAAATGTTGCAGGGGGTTTGAGGATAGACGAAACAGCGATTGACCTTGGACTTTGCATGGCAATTGCCACAAGTCTACGTGATGTTGCGCTTCCTCCCGATATAATATTTATTGGCGAGGTGGGTCTTGGCGGCGAGCTGAGAACAGTATCACAGCTTGAAAAAAGACTTACAGAAGCAGCAAAGCTTGGATTTACAAAAGCCGTTGTTCCCAAAAGCTCTCTTAAGGGTATAAAGATTCCCGAGGGTATAGAGGTTTTTGGTGCTGCAACAATATCGCAGGCACTTAGCATGGCAAAAAAATGGGATGTTTAAAAATGCACAGACCGTTCAATGGCTTTGACTCAGTATTTATAAGCAATCACGATTAGTGATAACTCATAAATCATTGTGGGAATTCGCAAAGAAAGCGAATTCCTATTTATTTTATGCCATTGAACACAGTGGTGTTACCCAAATTAAAATTTGGAACACCGTT
>CAZWCO010000140.1:0-4375 GCA_964632665.1 uncultured Lachnospiraceae bacterium
GTTGCAGGTCTTATAGGTGAAAGTAATATTTTAAAGGGAATAATGCTTGACGATTACCTTGTTGAAATAAGCGGTCATAAATTCAAGTGTGTTGACGCAGGCTTCGGAAAAAACACACCGGTAGATGTTGTAATAAGACCTGAGGATATAACAATCATTCCTGAAGAAAAGGCTTCCATTACTGGTGTAGTTAAAACAGTAACCTTTAAAGGTGTACACTACGAAATGGTTATCGAGTCGTACGATTATAACTGGCTTGTTCAATCAACACGCGCAGCTGAAGAGGGTATGACTGTGGGTATTGGATTTACTCCTGATGATATCCATATAATGCATAAGATGTCAGAGTAGGGAGGGTAAGCCATGAAAAGAAAATTGCTTGCAAGTCCCTATCTTCTTTGGATGGTAGTTTTTATAGTTGTTCCGCTTATAATGGTTGCATACTTTGCGTTTACGGATAGCGATGGGAATTTTACACTTGAATACGTTGCTAATGTTGCAGAATATTCAAATATATTTGTTCGCTCTGTGTGGCTTGCTGCTATTGCTACAATTATATGCCTTTTGATTGCATATCCTGTTTCATTTATTCTTGCGAGAATGAATAAGAACATACGTGGTACCATGCTTATGATTGTAATGCTGCCAATGTGGATGAATTTTCTGCTCCGCACATATGCTTGGATGACACTCCTTGGAAATAACGGAATAATTAATAATCTGCTTGGTATTATCGGCCTTGGTCCGTATAAGCTTTTAAATACTCAAGGTGCGGTTGTTCTTGGGATGGTATACAATTACCTTCCGTATATGATACTCCCGCTATACTCTGTTATGGTTAAAATTGATAATTCACTTCTTGAGGCAGCGGCAGACCTTGGCTGTGATGGAATAAAAACTACTTTAAAAATTGTTCTTCCTTTAAGCGTTCCGGGAATGATGTCAGGAATTACCATGGTTTTTGTGCCTGCAATCAGTACATTTATAATTTCCCGTATGCTTGGTGGCGGTGGAAACCTGCTTATAGGTGACCTTATTGAAATGCAATTTTTAGGAACTTCATATAACCCAAATCTCGGAGCTGCCATATCCCTTGTTCTTATGGTCATACTTTTGCTTATAATGACAATTATGAACCAGTTTGATGCAGACGATGATAAAGTTTTGATGTAAGGAGGATTGGTAAATGAAAAAAATATCAAAAATATATCTAGGAATTGTTTTATCGTTTTTATATTTGCCAATTTTTGTGCTTATTGCATTTTCCTTTAATGAAACAAAAAGCCGTTCTGTTTTTTCGGGATTTACATTTGATTGGTATATTAAATTGTTCCAGAACGAGCTCATACTAACATCACTACGAAATACAATACTTGTATCTGTTTCTGCGGCATTAATTGCTACTCTTTTAGGTACAATTGCAGCCATCGGCATATACGCAATGAAAAAGCCTTTCAGAACAGCTGTTTTACAAATTACAAATATCCCTATAATTAACCCTGAAATTGTAACTGGTGTATCATTAATGCTTTTATTTGTATTTTTTGCAGCACGTATGAATTTTGAATTTGGATTTGGAACATTACTTATTGCTCACATAACATTTAACGTTCCTTACGTAATATTAAATGTTATGCCAAAGTTCCGTCAAATGAATCCACATCTTTATGAGGCAGCACAAGACCTTGGCTGTGGACCTGTAAGTGCATTTTTTAAGGTTGTCCTGCCGGAAATTATGCCCGGTGTGTTGTCCGGATTTTTGATGAGCTTTACATTTTCGCTTGACGATTTTATAATAAGCTATTTTACAAGCGGTGCTACAAGCCAGACTCTCCCCGTAACAATCTATTCGATGACAAGGCGTAAGGTAAGTCCTGAAATAAATGCTTTATCAACAATAATCTTTATTATTGTTGTTATTGTGTTGATTTCTAAGAACATGATTGAACTTAAAGCGTCAAGAAAGGAGAGCGGAAAATGAAGAAATTACTAACCCTGCTCCTTTTTTGCTCTGCACTTATCCTTTGCTCATCATGTGAAAGCCAAGAGGAAGAAGTGGAGAGTATGACACTCTCTGTTTCCAATCCTGAGTATTATACACAGCTCAAAGACAAAAATATATCCATAAATGTTTATAATTGGGGAGAGTATATTTCTGACGGAAGCGACGGAATGCTGGATGTTAATGCTGAATTTACAAAGCTTACAGGAATTGATGTAAATTATAGCACTTACGCAACAAATGAGGAGCTGTACGCCAAATTAAAAGGCGGCGGAGCTTCATATGATGTAATCATTCCGTCTGATTACATGATTTCCAGAATGATAAAAGAAAACATGCTTCAAAAGCTGGATTTAACTAACATTCCAAATCTGGCTAATACAACCGAAACCTTTTTATATCCGGAATATGACCCTACAAACGAATACTCTGTTCCATATACTTGGGGAACAGTAGGAATTATATACGATACAACAGCAATAGATAATGATGATTTTGGATGGGAAATATTATGGGACGAAAAATATAAAGACCAGATTCTTATGTTTGACAACCCCCGCGATGCCTTTGCTGTTGCAGAGCTGCTACTTGGATTTTCCCTTAACACAGAAAATCCTGATGAAATAAATGCGGCTTCTGAGAAATTGAAGGAACAAAAATCTCTTGTGCAAGCGTATGTAATGGACGAAATTTTTGACAAAATGGGTGCCGGAGAAGCAATCCTTGCTCCGTATTATGCCGGGGATGCGTTGACACTTATGGACGAATATGAAAATCTTGGATTTGTAATTCCAAAAAGCGGCACAAACCTTTTTGTTGATGCAATGTGTATTCCTGCTTCTGCAAAAGAGAAAAGGGCAGCAGAAATGTACATTAATTTTATGTGCGAGCCTGATATTGCATACTCAACCACATCATATATTGGATATTCAACTCCAAACAATATAGCACTTGAAATGCTTGGTGAAGAAGTGAAAAATGACGGCATTTCATATCTTGATGACGAGTATTTGAGCGAAAATACAGAGGTGTTTACAAATCTTTCTGATGATGCAAATAATCTTATGCAGCAGAAGTGGACGGAAATGAAATCCAGCGAAGAAAATAACGCGAACCCATGGATTGTTCCAATTTTTATGCTTGCATGTATTGCACTTTCAATAGGAATCTTGATATACAGGAATATAAAGAATAAAAGAGATATTTTTTAAGTTTTAAAGCCGCACAATTATGTGCGGCTTTAAAACTTATATTAACTTAAAATGTTCTGACAGAGCATAATATATTCCGTCTTCCTTTACTGTTTTTGTTACGTAAACAGGGAGGGTGTCCAATTCCTTTGAATGTATCTCCGGCACGATTGGGTGTGCCACCTCGGCAAGCATTGTAAAATCGTTTACTCCGTCACCGATTGCATAGGTGTTTTCTCTTGGAATATTCAAATGATTTAAAATTGCTCTTACACCCGTAGCTTTTGATATGTTTTTCTCGTTTACATCTGCAGAAAGACAAAATCTGTGCGGCTTAATTTCAAGGCTGTGAGAGAACTTATTTATAAATCCTTCTAGCTTATCCTCGTTTTCATATGTTATCATGAGCTTGTTAGCTTCTATAGAAGATAAATTATCCTGCGCTTTAAATAAAGTTTTTGCAACATTAAAATGCTTTAAAACATCAATAAAATGTGCATTATTAAGACCGTTGGTATATGCACATTTTTCTGTTTCCAGTGCATATACTATCTGCTCCTTATTCATATACTCCATAGCCTTGTGAAGCAATTCTTTGTTAATGTATAAGTTTTGGATAGATTTACCCTCAATTTCGCTGCATGCTCCATTGCAGGTTATAAGACCGGTAAATTTTCCGGAAACAAGCCGAGTCAGAGGTTTCATTCTTCCTGTTGCTAAAAAGGTTGCGTATCCGTTTGCCTTTAATTTTTCAAGTGCAAGAATTGTTTTTGGGGTGGGGGAGAATATCCCTTCATTTTCATCGGTGATTGTTCCGTCATAATCAAAGAATACTGCGCCTTTATACATTCTCTTTGTCCTCCCAATTAATATAAGTTGCTTCAACTCTGTAAATTGGCATTCCAAGCTCTGTAAAACGCTTTTCATATTCAGTCATAACATTTCCCTCAAAGCCACTCGAATGAAGGTCAAAGGTAATATTACGCATTTTATAGTTTTCCTGTGCAAAAGAATTGAGAGAAAACTCATAGAGTGCTTTGTTATCCGTTTTAAACCAGATATAATCACCTTCATTTAATACCTTTTTATACCTGTCAAGAAAATTCTTATGAGTAAGTCTGCGCTTAGCTTGCTTGTTTTTCTTCCAAGGGTCTGAAAAATTAAGATAAATTCTTGATATTTC
>CAZWCO010000141.1:0-221 GCA_964632665.1 uncultured Lachnospiraceae bacterium
GGCGAAGTCCATCCGTCAGCTCTGTCCATAAGGTCATGTGACAGGGGACAAATGTTGCAAAATACAGTTCCAAGCATCATACATACAAGAAGAGATGAGAAGCTTATATGTACAGAGCCAATTTCAAATTCAAGCATAGAAAGTGCAACTGTTAAAAATACAAAGGCAATTGTCATGTTAAGACGGTTTGTATTTGAGTTGAACATTTTTTCGAGCTGTGT
>CAZWCO010000141.1:231-4365 GCA_964632665.1 uncultured Lachnospiraceae bacterium
GTAAGAGGGCCCTTTGCCTTGTACTGACGCACAACCATGAGTGTTGCTGCAGGCGCAGTTGCAGTTGCAATTGCACCAAGGGTTATAAGCTGGGGAACTGATAAAACGCCCGGCATTATCTTATGAAGACCAAAAAGTGCAAGATCAACAAAAAGTGTTGCTACAAGCGCCTGAACTATACCTATAATTGTTGCCTGCTTTCCTGTTTTCTTAAGGTCGTCTAGTCTGAACTCGTTTCCTATTGAAAAGGCTATGAAGCCAAGAGAAACCTCTGATATAAGTCCAAGCCTTGAAACCATCTCGGCGCTTTTAAAGCCAAGTCCCTCTATGCCAAGGGCACCAAGGCAATAGGGACCGATTAAAACACCTGCAATAAGATACGCTGTTACTGACGGGAGCTTAAATGGCTTAAACGCTCTTGTCATAAGAAGTCCCGCAAGAAGTGCGATAGAAACTGATAATAATGTACTCATAATATGTCTTCCTTTCATTTAAAAACCCATGTCTATCTGAATTTGCGCCTTTAATAAGACGTAAACATTAATATATATAAAATCACAATGTCTAATATACCACACTAAAATTTGAAAGTCAAGGTAAAAAAGCGATTATTTTCTCACAAAAATAGTCAGTATTTAATACCTCACTTTGGACAAATTTAAAAAGCATAAGATGACAAAAAAGGACCGTCAGACTGTCGAATAAACACAAATTAAAAGCTCTTAATTTTCGAATTATACAACATCCAACAAAATTGCAATAATATTTGACTGGTCTGCTTAAATAAGGCGTTGGTTTTTGCTTTGAAGTGCTGTATTAATTCCGCATTCCCTATTATGTTTATTGCTCTTTTTAGGTTATATCCTAAAAAGAGCAAACTAACTTCGCCCTCCACCTTTTCCTTGGTGCAGACGTTCAACATTGGAAATCCTAATTGCCTTTTAACAGAACCAAACACATGTTCGCTCAGCTCTTGACGTCTACGATATGCGTCTATTACACGGACATTACTGTTTGCATCTATCATATCATCAAGTGATGTCAACATCACTTGGTTTCAATCAATTTTTTCGATACTTTTCATGGCTAATACTCCTAAAACTTTATAGTTATATTATACCATAAAATGCAGATTAAAGCAACGAATTTGTCTTAATTATTCGACAGTCTGCCGTCCCTTTTTAGTGAAATTCGCTAAATTTATCGGCATTTTAGAAAAGAAAAGAGGGCACTGCCTCAATTTCGTGAAAAATCACTTATTGAAACACGCCCTTTTTTTAGTTGCCGGTCAATCCAGACTGTTATCTTCTACCTAACAGAAACATACACATCTATTATTTATATTTCTGCACTATAAGAGCTCCGGTCGTCAACAAATGGTATAAATAACTTCTCATTTTTTGTAATTGTAATATTATATTTGCACCCTCTGAACTCTCTTGTAACCTTTGCTGGTAGCATCTCTTCAGGCAGACACGGATCTATTTCCAAGCCATCCCACTTTGCTCTTATACCGAACATATATTGTGTAACTGCAACATACATCCATGCAGCAGTTCCTGTAAGCCATGAAACATTTGCAAGACCAAATTTGTCACTCTCAGGTCCGAATATGTTTGATGCATAAACATAAGGCTCTGCCTTATATCTCCACTCCCCTGCCTTTTGCTGTGCTATCATAGGTAAAAGCTGATGATAATACTTATAAGCATTTTCAGGACGTTTTAATATACATTCAGCAATAATTGCCCATGTATTTGCATGGCAGAAAACAGAACCATTTTCACCACAACCTTTATTATACATTGTGAGATTTCCGTCTTTTGTAGGATAATCGGTTGTCATTGACGGATGAATTTTCTTAATACCTAAATCTGTATCAAGATATTTCTTTACATTATCCATAGCAGTTTTTCCATTATCACCCATACCACTGATAACAGACCAGCTTTGAGTGTTAAGCCATATTTTTGCCTGTGGCTCTTTTTCTGAACCGATAAACTTACCATCATCTGTTACACAGCGTCTGTACCAGCCGCCATCCCAAGCCTTTTCATTAACAATCTTTTTCTGTTCTTCATATATATCAAGATATTTCTTGCTGTCTTCTCCCTTTAAATCAGCGATTTCAGCAATCATTTTCAATACTGTACCAAACTGCATACTTGTCCATATACTCTCACCCTTACCATCACGACACACTTTATATAGCATATCATTCCAGTCAGATGAAAGCATAAGAGGAAATCCGTTTGCACCTCTGTTTGCCATGCAAAAGTCTATGGATTTTTGGATATGCTCCCATACAGTAGCACTTCCACCATCATAGAATTCTACAACCTCATCAAGATAATCAAGACTTCCTTCTTCCATAATAATATGGTAGCAAGCCATAACTAACCATAAATGGTTATCCGAATGTATTCTTGTTACAGGCTCCCATCCCTCTGTCGGGAAACAGTAATGGTTACAGTGACCATCTTTATATTGCTGTGTAAATAACAGATTTAATTTATCCTTTGCTCGCCTTGTATCAAATGGTACCATAGAGAGTATATCCTGAGCGGTATCTCTTACACCAACACCTCTGAATGTACCTGTTGCATAATAGCTTATATTTCTTGAAAACTGGAAATTTCGCTCAGCCTGATAAGGATTCCATACATTTATCATTGTCTGGGCATCTTTATCAGGAATTTCACATTGGAATTTATTTAAATAACTATCCCAATGTTCTTTTAATTTTGAGAAAGACTTTGTGACAAAATCTTCTTCTCTGCAATGTGCAACACAATTTTTAATTTCATCTTCTGTCATAGCAGTTCCTAAGAAGATATTTATTGTCTTTTCTTCTCCTGCTTTTAACTCTATATCAAGTTGGAAAGCAAAACAAGGGTCTCCTCCATATAGAGTTGAATTAGAACATTTACCTTCTTCAACTCTCATTGGATTTTCTTCACATCTGTATGCACCTAAGAATTCATCTCTATCACAATCAAAAGATGATACCGGGACATTTGATGCAAAATATACAAGTGGTGTTTCATCAGGTTTTGGTTGTGTTTCAACACCATATTTATATACCAAAACATCATCAAGATTATAGCAAGATAATTGATGCTTATTATAACATTGCCACTGTAATTCACGCATAAACTCCATCATTCCAAGCTCTACATATGGGAAAACAGTTATATTCTTATCTACATCTGATTTAATCTTTAAATTCCAGATAAGTGCATTTTCATATTCGCCGACAAAATAGTTTGAAGTGACTGCTACTCCATTCTTTTCAGCTTCAAAACGAGTATATCCCATACCATGTGTTGCAGTCCACTTTTCAGGCTTTGATTTACATGGCTCATTTGTAGGACACCAATAATCGTTTCCGTCTTTTATGTATGTATAAAATCCGCCTCTGTCGGTCGGTACATGGAAGAATTTATAGTGGTTAATTCTCCATATTTGAGGAGATTTATAGAATGCAACACCACCACCTGCTTGTGACATCATAGTATGAAATGTACCGTTTGAAAGGTAGTTCATCCAAGGAGTTGGTGTGTTGTATTTTGAAAAAGTTATTTCTTTTTTGTTGTTATTAAATTTATACATAGTAACCTCTTCTATATACAAAATATATTAAGTTTTGTGTCGCAGGTATAGTATAACATATAAAAAAATAAATTGCAAGAAAAAAACAGTATGTTTTAAATATTTCATTTAAATCATTCGGTTTTAATGGGTGCAGGGACCGGTATGATACGACGACCTCCGGGTTATCGCTAAAGCGCCGTTCGCCGTTGTGTGTCGTTTTGTTCACTCTCGTTTCAAAACTCGCACTTTGGGCAACATCGTTTGCAAAAACAGTCCAAATATCAACTTCGTTGATATGAAATAATTTACTTCGTAAATTGTGAAATAGAAAACTAAAGTTCTCTGTGAAATAAAATAAATCCTTTATCACACGCCGCAGGCGTATTTCATATTGCGAAGCAATATTTCACGCCGTCAGGCATTTCACAAATCCTGAAAGGATTTATTTCATTGAAAAAGCAAAACCATTGAGATATTTTAGTCTTAGCTAAATTTTGCAACAAGTTGCAAAGCGAAATTATTGCTTCGCAATAGCTAAAT
>CAZWCO010000142.1:0-4229 GCA_964632665.1 uncultured Lachnospiraceae bacterium
AGGTCCTAATACGAGCTTGCGAGTATCAAGGTTCTCGGGTACCCAACAGAAATCTTTGATTTCGTGTTGGGTGATGGTTCTTATTATTCACTGTTCACCTGACTTGACAAAATCATAGTACAATTTTAATTAATATAATAGTATGGATATAATAAAAACATTCAAGGAGGAAGAATTGTGGACATGGAATATTTATTATGGCTTCAGACAATAAGAAATGATTTTCTTGATACAGTTCTTGTAAGTATTACAGATTTAGTTGTGAGCCCTGCAATATATGTTATAATTGCCATAGTATATTGGTGCTTTAATAAAAGAGCTGCCTTGTTCCTTGCAATGAATATAGGCGTTGGGAGTATGGTTAATCAAACCTTAAAAAATATTTTCTGCGTTTACAGACCGTGGATAAAAAATCCTCAAATTGTTCCGGTCAAAGCAGCTCTTGAAAATGCTACGGGATATTCTTTTCCAAGCGGACATACACAAATTGCTACATCAGGATTTCTAAGCATAGCTGTGTGGCAGAAAAAAAGAAAGTGGCTTGTTGCTCTTTGCGTTTTTCTGATTGTTCTTGTAATGTTCACCCGTAATTATCTTGGTGTTCATACCTTGTCGGATGTTATAGTAAGCTTTTTTGTGGCGTCTTTGATAGTATTTTTAAACGGCCGGATTCTTGCATGGGTTGACAAGGGTAAAAACAGGGATATAATAGTTTCAACTGCAGGTGTAATTACATCGCTTGTCCTACTTATATATTTAACCTTAAAAGCCTATCCAATAGACTATAATCCGGACGGAAGTCTTATGGTTAATCCACAGCATATGATTGACGACTGCTACGTTGCGTGCGGCTGTGTTACGGGATTTTTTACAGGCTGGATTTTAGAGCGCCGTTTTGTAAATTTTAATACTGACATTACTCCCCAAAAACGTGTTTTACGTGCGATTACAGGTGCGTTAATTATGCTTTTATATATGTGGCTTTTAAGAGAGCCGCTGGCTGCCTTTAATGCAACATGGGGAGAATTTATATTTTTCTCTTTGGCATTTATACTTATTTTGTATGGGTATCCGGCAATATTTACTAAGATAAAAAACATGAGTGTTAAGTAATAACACTCATGTTTTTTATCTGCTTAGCAATTCAAAAATCAAATCAAGGTTTTCATCAGAATATTCAATTTCACTTGAATACATTCTGCATATTTCTATAATGCCTTTCAAATCTGTGTATCCCATAAAGCCTGCAAGCTCGTTTATAATCAAAACACTCAAATAGGAAAATGCTATTGCCGGTCTGTAATTCATAGTTTCAAACCCACGAGGCAGGTGCCTGAATATAAAATATACAAAAAGCTGCTCTATTTGCACAGGTGTAAGGACATTTGAGCTTTCATAATCGGTGTCCACAGCGTTTTTTAAAATATCATGCCACCCATCGTCCAAAAACTCTAAAGTGGATAAAAGTCCAAACCATCTGTTTATAGAAATGTCCGGCATATGTACCTTGTTTTCACAAAGTATTTTTTTAATTCTTAAATCAATATCTGTATTTCGGTCACATATAGTATTTAAAATGTTATTTCTGAATGTAAAAAACTCTGTTTCTTCGTTAGTTGCAATCGATTTTGTATTTTCATCTGTATCAATCAACGAAAAGCTTTCCTCGCAGGTAAGTATTATTCTTGCCGCTTCCTCGCAGCAAAGTCCAAGACCAATTTCCACTCTGTCTGTGAAATAATTTTTAAACCGCGGATGGTCCTTGCAAATTTGACACAGTGCATTCTCTCCAAGCTCAGATATGATAGTGCATAAATTTTTGTTGTCAAGATGTGGACAGCGATTTTGTCCGTCAAGGCGAAAGCTAAATGTGTTATCAGTATATTCAATGGAATTTTTTATTTTTTCACCAAGTGCACCACCAAGCAGCTCATATTGGTTGTACGTTTCTTTGTCTATATCAATTTCCCATCCTATGCAGCAGTTGTGCTTGCATTTACTAGCTTTGCAGGCAAAGTCAGTATAGTAGTTTGGTACATATATTTTCATGGATATTTTTGTCCTTTTTTCTTTTTAGTATATCATCAAATTCCGGAGCGGTCAAGAAAAAGAAATTTTTTTTAGTAAAACACTTGATTTTTGCGGAAAAATATGTTATAATAAAAGTACAGTTATATAAGTCTTGACAAAAGAGTGGGTAAAAACCCACTCTTTTGTGCAGTTATGACATTATAAGAGCATACGAAAGGATGTGGTGCTGTCTTGACAGAAGCGGTAAAACTTGCATTTGAAACAGGGGATAAAATTGCTATGGAGCAAGGATGTTTTCTTGTTGATGCAGAATTTGTTACGGAAGGCAAAGAAAGGTTCCTTCGTCTTTATATTGACAAGGAAGGCGGAATAGGCATAGATGAATGTGAAAAGTTCAGTAATGCCTTTAGCGAAATATTTGACGCTCTTGACCCAATACCGGAGGAATATGTTTTAGAGGTTTCCTCGCCCGGCGTGGACAGAGTGTTGAAAACAAAAAGAGAATTGGAGTATTTTCTGGGTCGTGAGGTTTCTGTTAAGCTTTATGCGGCTCTTGAGGGTAAAAAAGAATTTGACGGCATTTTAAAAAGTTTTGAAGATGATACCGTAACAGTTGAAACAGACGGCATGGAGGTTTCTTTCAAGAAGAAGGAAGCGGCTTTTGTCAGACTGGCATTTAGAATATAGAAGGGGATGTTGAGAAAAAATGAAGAATAGTAAAAAACAGGATCGTGAAACTTTGTTGCAGGCGCTCGCAGTTCTTTGTAAGGAAAAGGGCATAGAGGAAGATGTAATTTTTGATGCTCTTGAGGCTGCTATGCTTGCCGGCTACAAGAAAAATTATGTACAGTCGCAAAACGTTCAGGTTGTGATTGACAGAGCAGTAGGCACAATAAAGGTGTTTACACAAAAAGAGGTAGTTGAGGATGACGCTGTATTTGACCCGCAGATAGAAATTTCAATTATCGATGCGAAGAAGATTAATCCAAATCTTCAAATCGGGGATTTTGTAGATGTTGAAGTTACGCCCGATGATTTTGGTAGAATTACAGCAATCACAGCAAAGCAGGTTGTAACACAAAGAATCAGAGAAGCTGAAAGAGAAATAATATATCGTGAGTATAATGAAAAGATAAACGATATAATATCCGGCAGCATCCAGAAGATTGATAGAGGAAACGTTTTTGTAGATATCGGCAAAACAGAAGCCATTCTCCCAATAAGTGAACAGCCTCCGGCAGAACGTGACAATTATAAAATACATCAGGTAATAAAATGTTTTGTAAGAGAAGTTAAGAACGGCACAAAGGGAACACAAATTGTACTTTCAAGAGTTCATCCCGGACTTGTAAAATGCCTTTTCCAAAGGGAAGTCCCCGAAATCGAACAAGGCATTGTAGAAATTATGAACGTTGCACGTGAAGCCGGCTCAAGAACAAAAATCGCTGTTTACTCATCAGACCCCAACGTTGACCCACAGGGTGCATGTATCGGGCCAAAAGGAATGAGAGTCCAGAATATCGGCGAAGAGCTGGGAGACGAAAAAATTGATATTGTAAAGTACAGTGAGGACCCTGTTGCTTATATTACAGAAGCACTTAGTCCTGCAAAGGTAATAACAACTGTGATTAATGAAGAAGAAAAATCTGCACAGGTTGTTGTGCCGTCAACACAGCTTTCCCTTGCAATTGGAAAATCAGGTCAGAATGTTCGTCTTGCAGCTAAGCTTACAGGCTGGAAGATAGATATTGTAACATCAGTAGATGAACTTAACTTATAAAATGAAAAAACATATTCCACTTAGAATGTGCATGGTTTGCAGAGAAATGAAACCAAAAACAAAGCTTATACGTTTTATAAACGCAGACGGAAAGGTTGTTGTGGATGAGACCATGAAGCAACAGGTTAGGGGCGCATATATGTGTAATTCTCCGGAATGCGCAAAAAACCTCCGAAAGAGACGCTGTCTTGAAAGGTTTTTTAAGGGAGAAAGCCTTGAAGCGTATGAGCAAATTGAAAAGATGTTTGCACAGGAGAGCTGATTACATGGAAAATATACTTGGAATGATAGGACTTGCAAAGCGTGCAAGAGCTCTTTGCGGCGGCGCTTTTTTGAGCGAGGATGCAATAAAATCCGGCAAAGCAAAGTTCGTGATTGTTGCGTGTGATGCGTCCGAGAAAAGTAAAAAGAATATTAT
>CAZWCO010000143.1:0-411 GCA_964632665.1 uncultured Lachnospiraceae bacterium
CAAAGAAGTCCGGCAGAATTGCTGCAGAAGGTATTGTACAGGCATATATCACAGACGATAAAAAGGTTGGCGTACTTGTAGAAGTAAACTCAGAAACAGACTTTGTTGCAAAGAATGATGAGTTCCTTAGCTTCGTATCAAAGGTAGCTGAAATCATTGCAGAGAAGAATCCTGCAGATGTTGAAGCTCTTAAAGAAACAAGCTTTGACGGCGCACAAACAGTTGGCGAAGCTCTTACCGCTTTAATCGCAAAGATTGGTGAGAACATGAACATCAGAAGATTTGAAAGAATCGAAGGCAATGTTTGCTCATATATCCATGGCGGCGGCAGAATCGGTGTTCTCGTACAGGCAGAAGACAGCCTTGCAGACGAAACAGCTTACGAGGCTGCAAGAGACGTTGCAATGCAGG
>CAZWCO010000143.1:421-4219 GCA_964632665.1 uncultured Lachnospiraceae bacterium
TTAACCCTCTTTATCTTTCAAAGGATACTGTTCCGGCAGCAGACGTTGAAAAGGAAAAGAATATTATTATAGCACAAATCAAGGAAGATCCTAAGAACGCAAACAAGCCTGACAACATCATTGAAAAGATGGTTGGCGGAAAAATTAATAAGTTCTATGAGCAGAACTGCTTGCTCCAGCAAGAATTCGTTAAGGATGGCGATTTTAAGGTTGAAGCATACCTCAGCTCCAAGGGTGTTAAGCTTGTAAATTACACAAGATTTGAAAAGGGCGAGGGCATTGAAAAGAGAGAGGATAACTTCGCAGAAGAAGTTGCAAACATGATTAAATAATCCGGCTCTTGTGTAAATAAAACAGGGAACACATAAAAGAAAGTTTTTTGTGTTCCCTTTTTTAGAACCTGACCAAAAACGAATATAGGAGATTTTTGTTATGGATACTAAATTTAAAAGGGTACTTATTAAAATAAGCGGCGAGGCGCTTGCTGGAAGTAAGGGCGTAGGCTTTGACGATGCAACACTGGCGTCTGTATCACAAAGTGTTAAGGACGTATACGACCTTGGCGTTGAAATCTGCGTTGTAGTAGGCGGCGGCAATATCTGGCGCGGCAGAAGCGGCGAAAATATGGATAGAACCAGAGCAGACCATATGGGTATGCTTGCAACTGCAATTAACGCACTTGCACTTTGCTCTGCATTTGAAAATGCCGGAATTCCGACACGTGTGCAAACAAGTATAGATATGCACCAGATTGCAGAGCCGTACATAAGGGGAAGAGCCGTAAGACATCTTGAAAAGGGCAGAGTTGTAATATTCGGCTGCGGAACAGGTAATCCATTTATGTCAACAGATACAGCGGCAGCGCTTCGTGCTGTTGAAATGGAAGCAGATGTTATTCTTCTTGCAAAGAACGTTGACGCAGTTTATGACAGCGATCCTAACAAAAATCCTGATGCAAAGAAATTTGATAAGCTTTCATATACAGATATCTTAAGTATGAACCTTGGCGTTATGGACTCAACAGCAGCGTCCATGTGCCGTGACAATAACATGCCTGTACTTGTGTTTGGAATAGACAAGCCGGGCAATATTATGAAGGCTGTCAAGGGAGAGAAAATAGGTACATTTGTATCAAACGATTGTGAAAAGGAATAAAAAGCTTTCATAAGCTTCACATAAAAACCTAAAAAGAAAGGAAAGTGAAAACTATGGGAAACTATCCACAAATTGAAGAAAAAATGCAAAAGAGAATTGCAGGCTATGAGGGTGAGCTCAAAACAATCAGAGCAGGACGCGCAAATGCATCAGTTCTTGATAAGATTGCAATTGATTACTATGGCTCAAAAACCCCTATTGCACAAATCGGCTCAATTTCATCACCGGACCCAAGAAGTCTTGTAATTCAGCCATGGGACGCAACAGCTCTTAAGGAAATTGAAAAGGCAATCCTTGCGTCAGACCTTGGTATTGCACCGCAAAATGACGGTAAGGTAATAAGACTTTCATTCCCGCCTCTTACAGAGGAGAGAAGAAAAGAGCTTAATAAGCTTGTTAAGAAGTACACAGAAGAGGTTAAGGTTCAAATCCGTAACGCAAGACGTGATGGCATTGAGGACGTTAAAACTCAAAAGAAGAACGGCGAAATTACAGAGGATGATGTAAAGGCTGCTGAAAAGGACATTCAGAAGCTTACAGATAAATATATTGCCTTGGTAGATACCATTGCCGCTGATAAAGAAAAGGAAATAATGGAAATTTAATTTTCTAAAAAGGATTTAAAGGCTGCCGGGGAGTAATTTTCGGCAGCTTTGGTTTTGTTTGAAAGGGTAAAATATGTTTTTTAAAAGGAAACAAAAAAAAGGCGAGATAGATTATAGCAATCTTCCAAAGCATATCGGTGTTATAATGGATGGTAACGGAAGATGGGCAACAAAGCGTGGTCTTCCGCGCACTGCGGGACATTCTGCAGGCGCAGACACACTAAAAAAAATTGTTACCGAGTGTAACAAAATGGGTATAAAGTACATAACAGTATATGCTTTTTCTACGGAAAACTGGTCAAGACCAAAGGCAGAGGTTGACTTTTTAATGAACCTCTTACTTGACTATCTTAAAAACGCAGAAAAAACCCTTGCCGGTGAAAATGTTGTAATACGTGCCATAGGCTCAAGAGCAGAGCTTACGGAGGAAATCCGTCAGCAGATTATAAAAACTGAGGAATTTACAAAAAACAATGATGGCATAGTGATGAATATTGCCCTTAACTACGGCGGCAGAGAAGAAATTGTAAGTGCCGTAAAACGCCTGTGTGCAGATATGCAGAAGGGCAGTCTTGGAATAGACGAGCTTAGCGAAAGTAAATTTTCTGACTACCTTTATACAGCCGGTCAGCCGGATGTGGATTTGCTTATCCGTACAAGCGGAGAGCAAAGGCTCAGCAATTTTCTCTTGTGGCAGAACAGCTACTCGGAAATGTGGTTTACAAACAAGCTGTGGCCGGACTTTTCCACAAAGGATTTGCATCAGGCAATTATTAATTTTCAAAGCAGAGGCAGACGCTTTGGCGGCGTGAAGTCAAAACACTAAGGAGGACAAAATTTATGGCAAAAAGAATTGTTACAGCACTAATCGGACTTGTATTCTTTTTTGCAGTCCTGTTTTCAAACTACATAGTATTTTCAGGTGCAATCTGTATATGCGTGTTCGGTATGCTAATTGAGCTTTACAGGTCTGTAAAGCTTGGAAAAACGCTGGACATTACAGGCTACATATGCGCCTCTATGATACTTGCGTCCATAATATTCGGAAAAGTGTCAAAGGAGCTTGCAATTGTTGCAGTCATTGGAATTTACCTTGCTGTCATGGTTGCACTCCACGGCAAAGTCACATTCAAAGAGGTTTGTGCCCACGGCTTTCTTACCTTTTTCATAAGCCTGTGCTTTGGCACACTTATCCGTCTTTATGCCGATTTTGGAAACTACGCAGTACTACTGGTATTTATATGTGCGTGGATGACAGATACGGGAGCGTATTTTGTTGGCTGCGGCATAGGAAAGCATAAGCTTATTCCGCATGTAAGCCCCAAAAAGACCGTAGAGGGCGCAATAGGCGGCGTAGTAACTGCTGTTGTAAGCTGCCTTATATACATGCTTGTTATGCAAAAAATATCGGTGCTTGAATTTGACAAAGCCTTTGGTTACGGTGGAATAGCCGTTCTTGGCTTTTTTGCATCTGTGTTCTCACAGGTGGGGGACTTGGTTGCGTCATGTATAAAGCGTGACTGCGGCGTAAAGGATTTTGGAAATCTTCTTCCCGGTCATGGCGGAATTCTCGACCGCTTTGATAGCGTAATTTATATTGCACCGGCGATTTATTATTTATTAGTAATAGTAAGTAGATAACATAGGCTGACGCTTCTAGTGCAGACTGTTTATAGACTTTATGTTATCAAAAGGCAAAAAAAAGGGGCTGCCTCACTTATTTAGTGAGACAGCCCCTTTTTGATTTTAATTATTCAGCCATCTTTGCGAGCTTTTCGTACTTAGCTTCTGCGTTAGCAACAGCCTTTTCGAACAATTCCTTAGCACGTTCCGGATTTGAACGAGCAAGTGAGTTGTAACGAACTTCGCCCATGAGGAAGTCCTCATAGCTTTCTGTTGGCTTCTTAGAGTCAAGCTGGAATGGGTTCTTGCCTTCAAGCTCAAGTCTTGGGTCGTAACGGAAGAGGTGCCAGTAGCCGGCTTGTACAGCCTTCTTCTCTTCTGTCTATAGAGGATTTGCTTATATTCAGAGCAAAGG
>CAZWCO010000144.1:0-4196 GCA_964632665.1 uncultured Lachnospiraceae bacterium
CGACCCTTTAACCTGATGCGGATAATGCCGCCGTAGGAAGTCATAGTTTGCTTTAGACGGATAATCCATAAAGGGTTATCCGTTTTTGTTTTGCGTGAAAGGAGGGGAGCTTTCGGTGGCAAGGGAGCGCTTGACACTTGTATTTTAGCGATGGGAACCTGTGTTTCAGGGTGAGAGGGGAAAATTGATTCCCGACCGTGCGATTGCTTTTGCTTTCGTAATCAATTTACGAAAAGAGGAAATAAAAATGTATAATTCAAAAAAAGTTTTAAAGATTGTAGTTCTTGCAATGCTTGTGGCACTGGGTGTAGTTATTTCGCCTATACTGCGTGTTGAGGGAATGTGCCCTATGGCGCATTTCATTAACATAGTCTGCTCCGTTCTTATGGGCCCCTGGTACTCGCTTCTTTGTGCAACTACCATAGGTGTAATCAGAATGATAACAATGGGCATACCACCCATTGCACTTACAGGCGCTGTTTTTGGTGCGTTTTTGTCAGGTGTATTTTACAAGCTGTCAAAAGGTAATTTACTTATGGCTGTCCTTGGCGAGGTGGCAGGTACGGGAATTATTGGTGCAATTATTTCTTATCCTGTCATGACACTTTTTTGGGGAAGACAGGGGCTATCATGGGTTTTCTACATACCTTCGTTTATATGCGGAACAATAATCGGTGGTAGTATAGCCTTTGCATTTTTAATGAAGCTGTCAAAATCAGGAGTTCTTGCCCGGTTTCAAAAAACACTTGGAGGAGCGGTGTACCAGTCTCAGACAGGAATTTTTGGAGAAGCGGTTGCTATTTCCGCAATAGGCGTTATCCTTTTTGTTGTGTCTGTCACTTTAAGGGATTTATTTAAAATGCAATCTCTGCTATGGACATATATTCCGTATGCCTTTATCTTTATTTTTCTGGCGATAGGAATTATATATTATTTCAGGAGGATAAAAAATGCTCATAAGTAATATAAGAAAAAATTTCCCTCTCATTCATTGTATAACCAATCCAATTTCTATAAACATTTGCGCAAATGCCATTCTTGGAATTGGCGCAAGACCTGTCATGGCAGAGCATCCCTGTGAGGTGTCATACATAACACAGTGTTCACAGGCTCTATTATTAAATCTTGGGAACATCACGGATGCAAGGTATAAATCCATAATGCTGTCTGCAAAGACGACAAAAAAAAATAATATTCCTTTTGTACTTGATTTGGCGGGCGTTGCCTGTTCCAAGCTTCGAAGAAGACTTGCTAAAAAAATAATGAAGAAATACATACCAAATTTGGTAAAAGGGAACTATTCGGAGATTATGGCACTTTTTGATATGGACTATAAATCAGCAGGTGTAGATGCAGATAAAAGCATTTCCCTGTCCATGATTGAAGGTGTTGTCATAAAGCTTTCCAAAAGATTTAATACAACTGTTCTTGCGAGCGGTAAAACAGATGTTATTTCAGACGGAAAGACCCTTGTATACGTAAATAACGGAACGCACCTGCTTTCCGGAATAACAGGAACAGGGTGTATGCAAGGTGCTCTTGCAGCTGTGTGTCTGTCCCAATGCCCGGGTATAAAGGGAGTAGCAGAAGCCTGTGCCATAATGGGAGTTTGCGGCGAGCTGTCAGAAACCGATGAGGGTAGCGGTACCTTTATGAGTAATCTTTTAAATAATATATCAAGAGTTACAGATGAAATACTTGAAGAAAATATTAGAATGGAGGAAAAAAATATTGAATAGGTTTGATACAACCCTATACCTGATAACAGACAGCACAGGGCTTGCGGAAAATGAGTTTCTTGAAAAAGTAGAAATGGGGGTAAAAGGCGGCGTCACTCTGGTACAGCTTCGTGAAAAGGATAAAACAACAAGAGAATATATTACTCTTGCAAAAAAGATTCATGAAATAACCAAGGAGTATAAAATACCCCTCATAATTGATGACAGAGTTGATGTGGCACAAGCTGTGGGTGCTGAGGGAGTACATCTTGGAGTCTGTGACATGACTGTGGAGGATGCACGCAGAATATTAGGCGACAAAATGATAATAGGCGCAACTGCAAAAACAGTGGAGCAGGCAACAGACGCCTGGCGTCAGGGGGCTGACTACCTTGGTGTAGGCGCAATATACCCCACAACAACAAAGGTAAAAACAATAATTACATCTGTACAAACCCTTTCTGATATATGCCGGGCTGTCCCCATTCCCGTAAATGCAATCGGGGGACTTAATAAGGATAATATAAATATACTAAAAGGGATAGATATTTCCGGTATATGCGTTGTGTCCGCAATAATGAAAGCGGAAAATCCTGAAAGAGAAGCAGTAATATTAAGGAGCAAAGCAGAGGAGCTGATAAAATGAAAAGGGTACTTACAATTGCAGGGAGTGATTCAAGCGGCGGCGCAGGAATTCAGGCAGATATAAAGACCATGATAATGAATGGTGTTTATGCAATGAGTGCCATTACAGCACTTACTGCTCAGAATACAACGGGAGTTACAAGGGTGGAGGAAGTATCCGAAAGGTTTTTGGGAGAGCAGCTTGACGCTGTGTTTACAGACATTATGCCTGATGCCATTAAAATTGGAATGGTACCCTCCGGAGGCCTTATAGATGAAATTGTAAGAAGGCTTGGGGAGTATAGTGCGAAAAATATAGTTGTGGACCCTGTCATGATTGCAACAAGCGGAGCAAAATTAATTAAATCTGAAGCGGTTTGTTCTCTGGCAGATAAGCTGTTTCCTGTTGCAAAAATAATTACCCCCAATATTCCCGAGGCGGAAGCCTTGTGCATGACAAAAATTTCATGCAAAGAGGATATGTGCCGGGCAGCTCAAAGCCTTAATAGAACATATAAATGTGCTGTCCTTTTAAAAGGCGGTCACAGCATGGAAAATGCAGATGATTTGCTTTGTATTGATAATGAATTTATATGGATTTATGGAGAAAGAATTAATAATCCTAATACACATGGTACAGGCTGCACGCTATCTTCTGCCATTGCATCAAATCTGGCAAAAGGCTTTTCCTTATTTGACTCTGTTAAAAGAGCAAAGGAATACATTACAGGAGCGCTTTCATATGGTCTTAATCTTGGAAAAGGGAGCGGCCCTTTAAATCATTGTTTTTGCTATGAAGGAAAATTCACAGAGAATTGTTTGTAAAAAACATAGAAAATAGAAAATATATATTGATTTCAAAGAAGACTTGCTATATAATTATCTCTAAGACATATTCCATTTTACAGGAATTAAAATAAGGAGCAATTATGAAAAGAGAAAATTATATTTCATGGGATGAATATTTTATGGGAGTTGCACTTTTGGCTGCTATGCGTTCAAAGGACCCAAGCACTCAGGTAGGAGCTTGTATTGTAGACAGCGAAAACAGAATTTTGTCTACGGGCTACAACGGATTTCCAAGCGGCTGCTCCGATGATGAATTTCCCTGGGACAGAGACGGTGACTTTGGCGATACAAAATACCCCTTTGTAGTGCATGCAGAGCTCAATGCCATATTAAATGCTCATGGTAAAAACCTTGCAGGTGCAAAAATATATGTTGCCCTTTTCCCGTGTAATGAGTGCGCAAAGGCAATTATTCAGTGCGGAATAAAGGAAATTATATATCTCTCGGACAAGTATGCAACAACAGACGGCACACTTGCGTCAAAGAGAATGCTTAACGCTGCAGGAATAAAGCTTACACAGCTAAAGCCGGAATGTAAGGAAATCAATATTGATTTTTCATGTGAGAAATAGGTGATATAAAATGCATTACGAATATAAAACAAAAAACACTTGTTCACGGTCCATAACCTTTGATATAGAAGGGAATGTTGTAACAAACATTAAATTTAATGGCGGATGTGACGGCAACCTGAAAGCTATTTCAACACTTCTTGAGGGTAGTACGGTAGAGGAGATAGAAAGTAAGCTCCTTGGAAATACTTGCGGTCCGAGGCAAACCTCTTGTGCAGACCAGCTTGCCAGAGCTGTTAGGGAAGCGTATGGGGAATGAAAGAGAATGGTCCTTTTGAAAAGATAAAAGAAAATAAATTTCAGCTAAATTTTGCAACAAGTTGCAAAGCTAAATTATCTCACTTTCTTCGATAGCTAAATAACTCCTGCGGAGTAGCGAAATTAAATTCGCAAAAAGCGTGCGAAGCACATTTAGCTGCCGTAGGCAATTTAG
>CAZWCO010000145.1:0-2607 GCA_964632665.1 uncultured Lachnospiraceae bacterium
GGACGCAGCCGCAGCAGGCGTACGAGGTAAGTGATACCCAAAATCTTTGATTTTGTTGGTAGAACTTATGCTGGTGAGTAGTACGTCAAGCGGTGCGATGAGTTCGTATGTTCAATGGCATAAAATGAATAGGAATTCGCTTTCTTTGCGAATTCCTACAATAATTTATGAGTTATCACTAATCATGATTGCTTATAAATGCACAGTTAAAGCCATTGAACGGTATGTGCATTTTTAAACATCCCCTCATAAAAAACTTCTTATATCTACCGCCAATTTTTCTTCAAGGTTAATAAGCCTTTTTGTTATATCCTTTGATACCTCGTCCGCTGCCTTATACTTGTTCAGATACTTATTTAAAGATTTCACTCCCATATTACAGCCATCTGTCATAAGGTCTGCAATTGTTTCGTCCGACTCGTCAAATGACAGCTTCATGTTGGTTTTCATCCACGACATACCTTTTGCTATGGCAGCAGGCTCTTTTCCGTCATCATGATATTTGTCAAGGAGCTTCTGCAACTCTTTATCCAGCTTATTGTGCTCGTTTTTACAATCTGTAAGAAGCTTTTCAAACTCCTTGTTCCTTACGTTATCAAGGACATCTTCTATTGATGACACTCCCATCTTTATACCTGCATCACATTCGCGAAGTAATTTTATTGTATCCTGTTCTACCATAAAAAAATCTCCTTTTTATTCAGATACAATAATTATTCCCCGAAGAGCTTTTATTATTCAAATTTTCTGTCATATAAAAGGGCTGCAATAAATATGACAAAAAGTGAGCCGGCATTGTGTACGAGTGCACCTGTTGTTGGGGTAAGGACTCCAAAAAACGACAAAACAATAGCAGCAAAATTTATAAAAAGAGAAAGAAATATACTAAACTTTATAGTTTTTACAGTTTCGTTTGAAAGGCGCTTCAGGTACGGAATTTTTGATATATCATCACTCATAAGCGCAATATCAGCAGCTTCCACCGCTATGTCACAGCCCTCGCCACCCATTGCAACTCCAACATCTGCAAGCTTAAGGGCAGGTGCATCATTTACTCCATCACCTATCATGCACACAGTTTGTTTTTGACTTTGAATTTTGGAAATTATGTCAACCTTGCCCTCCGGAAGAAGCTCCGGATAAATACTATCTATGCCTGTTTTTTCTGCAAAAAATTCCGCAGAGGATCTGTTATCACCTGTAAGTAACACAGATGTTACCCCAAGCTTTTTAAGCCTGGAAATGACATCATTGCTTTTTTCTCTGAGTTCATCGGAAAGACCAATTACACCTACACATTCACCGTCTTTACATACAATTACAGAGGCTTTACCCTCTTTTTGTAAATTGTCAAGTCCATTCATTGCCTCTTGGGTAAGTCTTATATTATTTTCATTTATAATTTTGTCATTTCCGCAAATTATTTCGTTATCTAAGACTTTTGCAAATATACCCATACCCGCTTTCATTCGAAAGTCCTTGGGCTCAGGGAAATCAATTTTTTCTTTACGTGCATACGCAACTATTGCCTTTCCAAGAGGATGTTCACTTCTGAGCTCTGCCGAAGCTGCAAGGGTTATAATATCCTGCTTTTTTACTTTATCAGTAAAGCATAAAACGTCGCTTACAACAAGCTTTCCGTAGGTAATTGTTCCTGTTTTGTCAAATGCAATAACCTGTGCTTTGCCCATTTTTTCCAGAGCGTCGCCGGATTTTATAACAACACCATTCTTTGCTGCCTGACCAATTGCAGCCATAATAGCAGTAGGTGTTGCAAGAACCAATGCACATGGGCAAAATACTACAAGTACCGTTACTGCGCGGCTTATATCCCATGTAATTAAATATGTTATTATTGCAATGAGCATAGCAAGCGGCACAAGGTAGCTTGCCCACTTGTCTGCAATTCTTTCCATTGGAGCTTTCCTGTCTTCTGCTTCCTGTACCATACGGATAAGCTTTGATAGTGAGCTGTCTTTTCCTACATTTGTTGCATGAATATCTATTGAGCCAAACCTGTTTACTGTTCCGCAAAACACACTATCACCGGGGAACTTATCAACAGGAAGTGACTCTCCTGTTATTACAGATTGGTCAATACTTGTTTCGCCCTCTAAAATCTTCCCGTCAACAGGTATTGATTCACCCGGAAGAATACGTATTACCTCCCCTGTTTTAATTTCCTCTGCCGAAATCATTTTTTCCTGTCCGTCAACAATCAATCTTCCCTGCTTAGGGCTAAGACTTATTAGCTTTTTAAGACCACGACGTGCTCTTTCGGTTGTTTTGTCTTCAAGCATTTCGCCAATTGCCATAATAAATGCAACCTCGCCTGCTGCAAATAAATCGTCTATCAGGATTGCCGCAATCATTGCAACAGAAATAAGAAGTGCAGAAGATATCTTGCTTGCTCCTTTATTATGTATCATCCGTTTTACTGCAGAATATAAAAGAGGAGTGCCCGATATAAGCACAGTTATCCAAGCTGGGTCGATAAAAATATTGATATGGTTTAAAGACAACACTATACTTATAACAATAAAAACGCCGCCTAAAAACGTCATAACAGGCTTACATAAAAATTCTATTAAATGCTTCATAATATCC
>CAZWCO010000145.1:2617-3570 GCA_964632665.1 uncultured Lachnospiraceae bacterium
CCAAATTCTATATACCCATAGGGGTATATGTATATCATACATCTATGAATGTATTTTGTCAATAGAAAAAACAAAAACAGCTTAAAAAGCTGTTTTTACTTCATGTTTGCGAAGCGTTCCACAGCCTTCGCAAAATTCTCAATTGTCTTATCAGCGTCCCCGTTTTCAATTCCATCACGAACGCAATGTCTTATATGTCCTTCCAGAACAACCTGTCCTGCCTTATGCAAAGCTGATTTTGCTGCATTTATCTGAGAAAGTACATCTTCACATGGCACATCCTCATCAATAAGTCTGTCTATTGCCTGAACTTGTCCTATTATCTTCCTGAGTCTGTTATGAAGATTTTTTGTATCCATACACTTTTTCATATTATCCTCCATACTGTTAGGGGTATATGTATATTATAATGAAAATGCATAGAAATGTCAAGGGGGTTATTAATCAGCATACGGAATAGAAACTTTGCTTGATTTCCTCACAATTATTTTTTCTCCCTCGAGCACTACACACATCCAGGAAACTTTACGCAGGGAATTATACACAAGCTCTGTAAATGCCTTGTTATCCTCGTCACTTAAAGAATTTTCGCAATTTTGTACCCGATTTAATATGCATTGCTTGCTACTACTGTCTCCTGCAATCTCCACACATACAGAATCCTTTTCAAAAACTAAGACAACTTCCCCTCCATCTCTCAAAGTTTTTACATAATCACCCTTTAAATCTTTTACATCTGAAACAATATTAACAGCACTTGCAACAACAGATGCATCAAATTGAATTTGTTTCAATTCCTGCATTCTTTTTTTCATTGTAGCAAGACTGTAAATAATATATACTGCTAACACAATAACTAAAAACCTAATAAACATTATCTTTTCTCCTCCTTAATTAGAAAACGTACATTTTTCACATTTTTAAAACAATTATACCGCATTTTGCGGTATTTG
>CAZWCO010000145.1:3580-4159 GCA_964632665.1 uncultured Lachnospiraceae bacterium
CTGCAAAATGTTGTGATATATAATATTAATAAAGAGGTGATTACTGATGTTTAGAAGAATACGTGATTTAAGAGAAGATCACGACCTTACGCAAAAACAGATGGCAACTGTATTAAATTGCTCACAACAAGTATATAGTAACTATGAATTAGGACAGCGTGACATTCCTACTGATATTCTCATTAAATTATCTTCATTTTATAATGTTTCCACAGATTATATTTTAGAAATTAGTAATAACCCTAAAATAAACAAGTAAACATTTTAAAAACACACCCCAGGGTGTGTTTATTCATTATAACAGAAATACTATTACCCAGAAATTTATGGACGGGACTACGACTCGGCTCCGGTCTCTTTTATAAGTTTCACTTACCAATAGCCAAGCGATCTGCTTGGATACAACGCCCTCTACAACAGCGTTACCTAAATCGAAGTTTTAGAACGCTACTGTATGGCTGTCGTGTTCCAAATCAAAGATTTGGACTCCAGCTCAACGGCCTCTTCACCCGGCCGGATTCGCTGCTCTAAAGAAGCAGACCACAAAAAAAGATACCTTATAGGTATCTTTTTTTGTGG
>CAZWCO010000146.1:0-4106 GCA_964632665.1 uncultured Lachnospiraceae bacterium
ATGTTTGGCGCGGCAGCTATGAGCCTTTCAAGCTTCTGTGTTGTAACTAACGCTCTGCGGCTTAACTTATTTAATATAAAAAGGGCAGCAAGGGATAAAAAAATAAAAAATAAGGAGACAAGAAAAATGAAAAAATATATGAAAATTGAGGGAATGATGTGTGGTCATTGTGAGGCAAGAGTAAAGAAATGCCTTGAGGAGCTGGACGGTGTTACAGAGGCAATTGTAAGTCATGAAAAGGATTGTGCAACTGTTTTACTTTCAAAGGACATTCCTGATGAAGTATTAAAAAAGACAGTAGAGGACCAGGGATATAAGGTACTTTAAAACTTTAAGAATATTGAGGAACAGGAAATGAAGAAAATACTATGCATGCTTCTTATCCTTGCAACATGTGCAGGTGGAGCACCTGCATTTGCAAAGACAGAAGCTAAAAACACAGACGGATATACAGTAATAAGCGGCAAAGGTAAGCTTTCAAACTACACAAACGTATCTCCCTCCCCATTTACAGAGGACAGCACAAACATCTCTTATGTTGCAATAACCTCCGGCATTACAAATATAGGAAACAACACTTTTAAGGATTGTAATTACCTTAGAGATGTACTTATCCCCTCATCCGTAACCACAATCGGAAGTCAGAGCTTTGCAAACTGCGAAAGTCTTACAAAGGTTGTTATTCCCTACGGCGTAACCCACATAATGAGTTATGCTTTTGCAGGCTGCAGAAATCTTACAGAAGTTTATATACCTGATTCTGTTACAATCATAGGCGAAAGTGCCTTTTACGGCTGTGATAACCTGACAGTATATGCAGGGGAAAATTCTACTGCAAAATCATACTGTGACATAGAAAATATAAAATGGCAGAAAACAGAAAAAATCCAAAACACAATATCGGACGTGCTTCAGGATATAAAAATAATTATTAACGGAAAAGAGCTTGTATATAAATATCCTGTTGTTATGAAAAATAATACTACTATGATACCTCTCAGAAGCATTTTTGAAGCAGTAGGCTGCAGCGTATGGTGGGATGACAGTACAAAAACTGCTTATGCATCAAAGGACGGTATTACGGCAGGACTTAAAACAGGCTCCGACCAGATTACAGTAAATGGAGAAGGCAGGACACTTGCAACACCTACAAGCCTTATTTGCGACAACACAATGGTGCATATAAGAGCAGTAGAGCACCTTGGAGCGAAGGTAGAATGGAACGGAGAAGCTAAAGTAATAAATATCACATATTAAAATAAGAGGCTGTTTATAAAGTCAGCTCACAATTCAAGGGGATGGAATAAAAATAGTGCAGAACGGACGAAACGCAGTATTATGCTACTTATGTAGCATAATACCTTGCCCGACCGCGTACGAGTGTACGCCGAGGGTGCGATGAGTTCGTATGTTCAATGGCTAAAATAAATAGGAATTCGCTTTCTTTGCGAATTCCTACAATAATTTATGAGTTATCACTAATCGTGATTGCTTATAAATGCACAGTTAATGCCATTGAACGGTCTGTGCATTTTTAAACATTCCCTCTTTTATAAGCCTAATAATGCTGCCCCTATTACTCCCGCATCATTACCAAGTACAGCTATACAAAGCTTTGTTTTGGCAAGTGATTCAACGTCATTTGCGTATCTTTCTCTTGAGACATGCTCCATTATCATGTCTATAAGAGGTTGCCCCTCTTTTGATACACCTCCGCCGATAACTATCAACTCAGGCTGGAATATATTTACTATATTGGTAATTCCGGCTGAAAAATAACGTACATAGTTTTCGACAACCATTTTTCCAATCGGACACCCTGCCCGCATAGCATCAAATGAAGTTTTTCCTCCTGCCTTTTCAGGGTCTCCGTCTACAAGCTTTGCAAGGAGACTGTCAGGATTGGAAATTATTGCGGCTTTGGTCTGCCTTACAAGAGCTGTTGCAGAGCCATACTGCTCCCAGCAGCCTTTTCTTCCGCAGGCACATTTCTCGCCGTCTGCTTCTATGACCATATGGCCAACCTCTCCGCCGCAACCATTAAACCCGCTGTATATCTTTTTGTTTATGATTATTCCGCCGCCAATACCGGTGCCTATTGTAATCATAACAGAGTTATCTGCGTCCTTTGTTGCTCCGGCATATGCTTCTCCAAGAGCCGCACAGTCTGCATCATTTCCAAGGTACACAGGAACATTGATTTCCTCCTGTATCATTTTAGCAATTGGAGTACTATGGAAATTTATATTCTCACAATGAAGTATAACTCCTGTGTTCTGGTCATAGCAGCCCGGAACTCCTATACCGATTGATTTTATATCTGCGGCAGCAACATTATTATTTGCCATTACTTTTTTGCAAAGCATAATCACATCTGCCACAATTTCAATATCATCTCTTGATGAAAGGGCAGGAGTTGATACCTTGTCAATAAGCTTAAAATTATCATCTACCAGGCCGGCAACAAGATTTGTCCCGCCTATATCTACACCTATTCTCATTTTTTACCTCTTTTTTTAATTAAAAGGGAAACAGCTTTGCCTTTAGCTCATCTGTAAGAGGATCACCATATTCGCTAATTTCAAATGCTTCTGCGTATCTTATCTTACTTCCCTTTTCCGCACCATACTTTTCTATAAGCTCTTTTCTGAAACGTGCTGCTGTTTTTGCATAGCGTACAGCATAGCCACGTGTATGTGCCATTACCTCTTCGTCTGTTGTGTCTTCTGTAATGTTCATTCCCTTAAGCCACTCAAAACGCTCTTCCTTATCTTCAGGAACCTGGTCAAGGTATCCATTTGTGTAAGGAAGCCACTCATAAACCTGACAAACATTAAGGTCTGCAATTTTAAGCTTTGTGTCAATTTCATCGTCAACACTTATTATAATATCTGCCTTAAATACAGGATTTGTAAATTTATCCTCATTAAATAAAATTACAGGCATGCGGCGCATTGCCGGAGCTTCAGGACATTCATGTGGAACTATTAAAAGATATGAAGCATCCTGAACAAGCTGACCTACTGCACGGTGGTCTGCATGGTAGTCATTTGTACGGTGTGTTATAATCAAATCCGGATTAAATTCACGGATATATCTTATAAGACGCTTACGTGTTGCAAGGTCTGCAACAATGTTACAGTCATCAATATCCCATACATCGTATGTAACACCAAGAAGCTCAGCAACTGCTGCTGACTCCTTTGCACGACATGCTGTTGTTTCCTCAGGAGACATTACGTGATGTCCTCCGCAGCCGTTACACATGCTTAGTATGCGAACTTCATAGCCCATTTTTACATACTTACTTGCAAGTCCGCCACAGCGGAATTCGTTGTCATCCTGATGTGCGCCAATCATTAATATTTTCATAAATTTCTTTCCTTCCCCCCTGCAAACAAAGTTTGCATATTTTACTAATTCATTATATATCTATAGCTTTTAACAGTCAATATGTAATATTGACCAAAAATATAACATTATTACTATCAAAAAAAGTAGGCTGTTGCATAAGGCAACAGCCTGCTTCTATTATTTTTTCTTAATACTTAGTATCCTAAATGTAGCAACATCATCAAAAGCCTTTACCTTAACCTCATCTCCTGCTTTTTTGTTAAGGAGTGCGGCGCCTATTGGTGACTCATAAGAAAGTCTGTTCTTTTCAAGGTCAGCTTCCATTGAGCCAACAAGAGTATAAGTAAGCTCTTCATCCATATCCACATCATATATAGTTACAGTTGTACCCGGTGTAATTGTATCAGACTTTGATTTTTTGCTGTCAACTACTTTAGCAAACTTTATCATTTCTTCAAGTCTGCTGATTTCAGCTTCTACCTCTGCCTGTTCATTTTTTGCTTCGTCATATTCTGCATTTTCTGAAAGGTCACCAAAAGAACGTGCTTCCTTGATTTTTTCAGAAACTTCTTTTCTGGTTTTGGTTTTTAAAGTTTCAAGCTTCTCCTTTGCTTCTTCAAGCCCTTGCTTAGTAAACTCATAAACTTTTTCTGTATTCATACAAAAATCTCCAATCATATTTACTAAAACAGTATTATACACCATACACCCCTGTAAAATCAATACAATTTTAAAAATTTGTATAGTTTTTT
>CAZWCO010000147.1:0-4073 GCA_964632665.1 uncultured Lachnospiraceae bacterium
TCTTCCCACAGGCAGGCTGGATTATAGATGCAATCCATGAAAAGCTTGTTCCATTGCCGGGACACGTTGTTGAAAACGGCTGTACAGAAGCAGAAGCATATCGCAGAGCTAAAGAGGGAGTATAATTCCTTTGAAAATTATAAGAACAGGAAATGCAGGAGTGCTATTGGAAACAAACGGGCAATCTATACTTCTTGATGGAGTGTGTAAAGACTTTCCTCCATATATTCCAACGCCCTCCTGCATAAAAGACCAGCTTTTAAAAAGCTCACCTGACATTGTAGCATTTACCCATTATCATGATGACCATTATGATGAGGAATTTGCTGCAGAATATAAAAAAAATACACTCCGGTCTGTTTACGGACCGGAGCTGTTTTTGTGCGGGGAGTATAAAGGAGTACGCTTTTCTGCCTTTCCTACACGACATATAGGAAAAACAGATATAAGCCATGTAAGCTACGTAATAGAGAGTGACAAATGTGTATGGTTTACAGGGGATGCGTCTCTCCTTGAATTAGAAAAGAAAGAGGGACTTCCAAAGCCTGATATCTTAATTGTTCCATATGCATATGTAATAACAGAGTCTGCCTGGAAAAAGACAAAAAGCTTTGGAGCAGAAAGCATTGTACTTCTCCACATGCCACTACCTGAAAATGACTCTTACGGTCTGTGGGGGCAGGTTAGGGAAGTTACTCAACAAGACGAAAGCTTAGTTATTTTGTCTGTTGGGGAAAGTATGTTATTTTAATAAAAAAGCCGCAATATGAACCGACCGCCAAAAGTCAGACCAAAAATCTAACGATTGGGAGGTCGGTTCAATACGTTGAGGCTTTTTTTATATCATTCCAAGTACTGAATTTTTGTAAGAGGAAGACCCGATAGTTCCGGGGTAATTGATAATTACCAAATCATCAAATTTATTGAGTTCATAAAAAGTTCTAAGGTTAAAGTGTGCGTTATGTCCGCCAAAGCCGTTAAACTTTCTCGGGTCAATAACGTATATGTACTCATAATTGTTTACCGCCCATGTAGCAAAGGCTGTGCCAAAAGACTCTTTAATAATAACAAGCTTTCTTCCGTTTGTGTTTGATGTGTGGAAAACAGCCAGCGGATTATCACCGCCAATAAATGCTGAATATGAATTAAAGCTTGGATATACAACATTCAAATCCCACTTCTTACTTCTCATATACATGTCGTTATAGGCAGCACCGACTGCTGTGTACTTTGGCATAAAAACTTGAAGCATGTCAGGGTTTGAACGCATTATGCTCTCGCCTGCTGTACCTTTTGTAAAGCTCTTGAACGAGCCAACATGGCTGAAGGAGTTCTTTACCTCAAAGGTAGAAAGCGGGTCTATTTCAAATCCCTTTATGTCTGCATATTCCTTATAAGCATAGTACGCACCGCGCTGTGTCCAGTGGTGATCTGTTCTGAAATAAATAAATTCAGCAGCATGCTCCATAAGTGGTTTTACAACATTTATAGGGGTTACATTTTCGCTTAGGGCATTGTATATCTTTTTAATGCCTGCTGTTTGGTTTGTGTACATACTCTTTGGTGCGTAAAATTCACAGGCTGTTGGTACTGCTATGTTATATACGTTCACGTTTGGAAGTGCCGCGGCAACAGAGTTGACCATTGCAGCATAGCTGGAAGCTGCACTGTCGGGGATGGTAAGAAGCTCCATGCCTGTATTTCCCACAATTGTAATACCCTTATATGTTGCACCGCCTCCTGACAGGCGGAAGTTGTCGTTGATATATGTATCTTCAAGAAGGTCCCGCATGCCCATTTTAATCTTTTCCGGTGTGCCGGTTATGTATATCCCATCATCAGACATTGCCGCAAACATTTCAAGGCTCATAAATGCCACATTTTTGTACACAATGGGTGGAGTATCAAAGGTAAGTCTTTCATTTCCTACCCACAATATCCCCTCTTTTGTTCCATAAACAATATGATTTGTTTTACCGTCACGAATAGCTACGGTTGAATTACTTGATGTGTCCCAGCCAAGCGTAAAGCCGCAAAGTCTTAAAATATCGTCTGCGGGAACATATGTTTTGTTTTTGTATAATATAGGTGCAGAAGCTATGGGTGTGTTTACTCCGTTTACGGTAGCCTCGGGTTTCTCTCCGTACAAGGTTATACTTGTTTTTCCGTACCCGAAAACCACAAGAGTTATGCATGATATAGTAACAGCCAAAATGCTCATTATTACTGTCCATATAGATTTTTTAGACATACTGTTTTGTCCTTTCGTATATTTACAATTTTCATTTCAATTATATTACAAACTTCGACAAATTTCAATACTTAAAAAGTAAAAATATTATATTTCGCAAACAAAATTTTAGAGCATATTATATAATGTGAGAAAGGAGGAATTTTATGTATAACAGAACAAGCGCAGTAGAATATGCAAGAAAATGGGCGCTTTCAAGGAATCCCCGGTATTATGACTACTCTGATATAGGCGGGGACTGTACAAGTTTTGCCTCCCAGGTTCTTTTTGCCGGATACGGAGAAATGAACTTCCGTCCGGTTTTCGGTTGGTATTATGTAGACGCAAACAAAAAAAGTCCCTCATGGACAGGAGTAAATGAGTTATATAATTTTCTTATAAATAACAGAGGCCCGGGGCCCAGAGGTGTTGAGGTTTCCATAGAAGAAACAGAGCCGGGAGATCTGGTACAGCTTGACTTTGACGGTGATGGACGCTTTGACCATACACCCGTGATACTTGATACAGGCGATTTTACCCCTGAAACCATACTTCTTGCGGCACATTCCAATGACTCTCTTGACAGACCACTTTCAACATATAATTACAGTGATATAAGGTTTATTCACTTAATTTAAAAGGCTGTTGTCTTTACGACAACAGCCTTTTTTATTATTTATCGAGCAATTCTGTAAGCCGGGTTCTGTATCTGACGGTTATCTATCTAGGCCTTTTGTTACCAAAAGGCTCAAGCCCCTTGTCGGGAATGTCGAGCAGACTTTCACTCCCTCGGGTTGCTCCGGGTGGGGTTTACACGGGAATTCAGTTACCATCATCCCTGTGCGCTCTTACCGCACATTTCCACAATCGCCAAAAAATTTGGCATTTATTTTCTGTTGCACTATCCTTGGAATCGCTTCCACCGGCCGTTAGCCGGCACCCTTGCTCTATGGAGCCCGGACTTTCCTCACGCACATATTGTGCCCGCAACCGTCTGAATTACTCAGGATTTACTTTTTATACTCCCACTCCGCTCATGATTTCGGATATTACGTCAAGAACGCTCTGGTAGCATCCGCCACAGCCTGTTGAGCAGTGTGTCACCTTTTGTACATCTTCAAAGGCAGAAAGTACATCGTCAAATCTATCATGATTGTAAATTGCGTCCGATATATCTGCATAGCTTACCTGCTTGCAATTACAAATAATATAATTTTCTTTCATAACAGCCTCCGTAAAATCAAAATACAATTTAACAGTATTTTACCACATGATGCATTAAAAATCAATACTTATTTTATTATAAAACAAGTGAGGGAGCAGTATATACTCTTGCGGCATATTCGGCGTCAAGGGAGTACAAACCCTTTGAATCGTTTCCGAAAAGCTCCATCTTCTTAATCATATCATCTGCGTTCTTTTCTTCTTCAAGCTGCTCTTTTACAAACCAGTCAAGGAACTGCATTGTTCTGAAATCCTTTACGTCGTAAGCAGCTCCATAAATATCATTTATTAAAGAAGTTACATACTTTTCATGCTCTAAGCCTGCTTTTAGGGGATCCATAAGTGTGTTTAAAACTTTGTCAGGCTTGTCGATAGCACCAAGCTCTACCTTTTCTCCGTTATTCTGGAGATATTTCAAAAAGAGCAATGCGTGATCTCTTTCTTCCTGTGCCTGAATCATGTACCAGTTAGCATATCCGTCAAGTCCCTGTTGCTCATAAAAGATTGAAAAATCAAGATAAAGATATGCAGAGTACAGCTCTTTTGTAATTTGCTCGTTAAGTAATTTCGAAACCTTTGCGTCCATACAAATCTTCCTTTCTTAAACAGGCGACCGATT
>CAZWCO010000148.1:0-4069 GCA_964632665.1 uncultured Lachnospiraceae bacterium
CCGACGAGTTCGTGTTGAACAAATTTACCTTCCTTTTTCGATGTCTGCCAGCGTGTCGATAGGTTTATCAACACGCTGAGGCAGTGTAAAAATTTACACCGCCTCTTATCAGGGGATAGGAAAAAATGATTTAGATCTGGACTTTTTTTACATCCCCTTTTTTAAATAATTATGATTTATTAACCTTCGTAAACAAGGTTATTAGCTATCATTTCGTCAACGTTTTCAGCATTCCACCATGCACCTGAGATAGCAACCTCTTCCTGAACTTCCTTACCTTCAAGAGCGAATACTGCCTGTTCAACAGCCTGGTAACCAATCTGGAATGAATCCTGAGCAACTGAACCGATAAGAGCCGGACCTTCTGTCTTCTTCATCCATTCGATTTGCTTTGTACCTGCATCATAACCTGAGAACTTAATGTTATCATACTTTGTTCCTGCTGCACCAATTGCATCATAAACCTGCTTAACAACACCTTCGTTTGTCATGAATATAGCGTTTGCGCCTTTTTCTGCAAGTGCTTCAAGAGCTGCCTTGTATGCGTTGTCTGCATCGCCAGGCTTAACTTCTCTTTCAACTACATACTTGCCCTTTGTTGTTGCGTCAGCATCAGCAAGCTCCTTGAACTTGTCTACAAAGCCGTCTGCTCTGTCAACACCTGTTTGTGTTTCGTCATGCTGAATAACACCTACGATATACTTGTCAGCTGCTGCAATGTCTTCCTTGATTGCTTCAAAGAAGTTTTCTGCAACAAGGTTTGCTGCAAGATAGTTGCTTGTAGCAACTGAAGATACGATTGGGTTCTTGCCTGCTGCATCAAGAGCCTTGATGTCGTTCTCCCAGATACCGCTGTCAAACTGTACTACCGGAATTTGAAGGTCTTTTGCCTGTGTAAGCATATCCACAAAGCCTTCACCTATTGTACCGAGTACGATTGCTGATGCATTGTTTGAAAGAGCTGTTTGTACCATTTCCTTCTGTGAAGGAAGGTCTTTTGCTGATTCACTTGCAGGGCCTCTGAATGTGATGTTGTAACCATACTTTTCGCCTGCTGCCTCTGCGCCTGCCTTAACTGACTGCCAGAATGCATGTGATTCACCCTTTGCAACTACTGCTATTGTCTTTTCTCCTGTGCCTGTGCCGCCACAGCCTGTAAGAGCTACGAGGGCAAGAGCTATTGCACTGATACCTGCTACTAACTTTTTCATAATAAAATTTCCTCCTTTTATTTTATGTTAGCTATTTCTTTTTCAAGAGCGTTTATTTTTGCGCTCTTGTCAGGAACACTTAAATCTGATGCTAAAATTGCATCAATTTCACTTTCTTTTTCGTCAAGTAATTGACGCTTTACTTTCTTTGCTTTTTCTTTTTCTGTTTCAATTTTTACTTTGCCCGCATTTTTATTTTTTATTACGTCCATAAGCACCGCAACTACAACAATTATACCTGTAAGAACGTATGTTACGTATGTTGAGTTAAGGTTAAGGTTGAACTTCGCAAGGACAAAGTTAAGACCGCTTCTTATAACAACAAGCATCATGTTACCGATTACTGTACCTGCAACAGAAGCTGTACCGCCGGCAGCACTTGTTCCGCCGATGTAAACACCTGCAATTGCGTCAAGCTCCATACCGTTACCTGTTGCAGCTGCAACAGTTGTAAATGAAGCTGCCCAGAAAATTGCCGCAATACCTGCACCAATTCCGCTGAAGGTGTATGCTATAATTTTGTACTTGTCTGTGTTGATACCTGAAAGTCTTGTAGCTTCCTCGTTACTTCCTATTGAAAGAATGTATCTTCCTATTTTACACTTGTACATAAGATACATGCAAAGTAGCGCAAGACCGATTATCCATATAAGACCTGTTGGCGTACCGTTTGCATTTGAGAACAGCTTGTTAAACCATGTTCCGCTTGGGAAGAATATGTTTGGAATACTTACTATAATTGCACTAAGACCTCTTGAAAACATCATAGTACCAAGGGTTGCAATAAATGCAGGTATTTTAAGCTTTGCAACTAAAATACCGTTTATAAAGCCAAACAATGTACCA
Source organism: uncultured Lachnospiraceae bacterium (assembly GCA_964632665.1). Taxonomy (GTDB): domain Bacteria; phylum Bacillota; class Clostridia; order UBA1381; family UBA1381; genus RGIG9115. Next base: position 2,058 of record CAZWCO010000148.1, read on the forward strand.
ATAGCAATCATAACAGGGATTGTTGCCCAAAGCGGCATTCCGTCCATGTATAGCTTACCTGCAACAACTGCGGATGCTATACATACAGTACCTATTGAAAGGTCAATTCCTCCCGTTGCAATTACAAATGTAACTCCAAGACCGAGAATTGCATAAGGCGCAAGAGATTGCACCATGCTGACAATATTGTACTTACCCACAAAGTTTGGGTTAAGAATTGCAAAAATAAGAACAAGCGCCGCAAGAGCCGCAATGATAATCATATTTTGCTTACCCTTATTTGCAATAAAATCAACTGTTTTTGTTTTTGTTCTTCTTAAAAATCTATTAAAGCTGAAGGTGCTCATATTTTCATTCCTCTCTCATAGTGGCATATGCCATTATTTTTTCCTGGGTAGCGTCTTTAATATCAAGCTCCCCTGTAATTTTTCCTTCGCACATTACAACTACTCTGTCGCTCATGCGCTGTATTTCTGACAGCTCGGAAGAAATCATAATAACTGATTTACCCTGTGCTGCAAGCTCTTCCATAAGAGTGTACATTTCGCTTTTTGCGCCGATGTCAATACCGCGGGTTGGCTCGTCAAATATAAATATATCCGAGTTTTTGAGTAGCCATCTTGCAATAATAACCTTTTGCTGATTTCCGCCTGAAAGGTTACGTGTAAGCTGTCTTATGGACGGAGTTTTTGTTTTCAGCTTTGTGTTTTCACGGATAGCGTCCTTTTCAATTTTTCCGTCATTTATCCAGCCTGCCGTAATATAATCATCAAGTGAGCTAAGTACAGAGTTTTCTGCAACTGACTTGTCAAGCAAGAGTCCGTAGCGCTTTCTGTCCTCTGACAGATAACAAATTCCCTTTTCAACAGCCTGTGCAGGTGTTTTTATATTAACCTTTTGTCCGTTTATAAAAATCTCTCCGCTGTCAAACGGGTCGGCGCCGTAAATTGCACGGGCAACCTCTGTTCTTCCGGAGCCCATAAGACCTGAGAAACCAAGGATTTCTCCTTTTCTTAGCTTAAAGCTTACATTTTTAATTTCTTTGCTGCGGTTTAAATTTTTAACCTCAAGAACAACCTCTGCGTTCTCCGGAACGTTGCTTTGTTCTTTCTTATCTCCGTAAATTACTCTACCAACCATCATGTGAACAATCTCGTCCTTGGTTGTGTCCTTAGTAATCAAAGTTCCCACGTACTCGCCGTCACGCATAACTGTTATACGGTCAGAAATCCTGTTAATTTCGTCCATACGGTGAGAAATATAAATCATGCCTATGCCCTTACTCTTAAGGTCTGCCATGATTTCAAAAAGCTCCTCAACCTCAAGCTGAGTAAGTGCTGCTGTTGGCTCGTCAAGAATAAGAATTTTAGAGTTTCTTGATACTGCCTTTGCAATTTCAACCATCTGCTGCTTTCCTACGGTAAGACTGCCAAGAATAGCTGACGGGTCAATGTTTACTCCTATACGGTCAAATAGCTTTTTTGCATCCTCTTCCATCTTTTTGTCGTCAATGTAAATACCGTTTATCATTGGCTCTCTGCCTATGTAAATGTTCTGAGCAACGGTAAGATGGTTCATCATGTTAAGCTCCTGGTGGATAATGCCTATTCCTGCGTCCTGAGACTCCTTAATGGTGGCAAAATTCACCGGCTGGTCAAACAAAACAATTTCGCCGCCGTCACGCTTGTGAATTCCGCAAAGAACTTTCATAAGTGTGGATTTTCCGGCTCCGTTTTCACCCATAAGGGCATGTACTTCGCCTTCTCTCAATTCCAGACTTACGGACTTTAAAGCATGAACACCTGAAAATCGCTTGTCGATATCTTTCATTTGAAGAATTACTTTGTCCATAATTATCTCCGTTTTCTTTAAAAAAATTTAAAGTTTTTTACTCCTTTCTCCTGAATTATCCCAAAAAAAATGATACCACATTGACAAACTTTTGTCAACAAGATTTTTTATTTAATATGCTGTAAAAATTACCAAAAACCGCTCGCAGATTTTAGCAAATA
>CAZWCO010000149.1:0-3988 GCA_964632665.1 uncultured Lachnospiraceae bacterium
CTGTTGGTGTTCATACAGGTGACTCACTTGTTGTAGCACCAATCATGACACTTAGCGCTGAAGACGAAAAAATGCTCAATGACAGCGCAATAAAAATTATTAAAGAGCTTAAAATTGAGGGCGGCTGTAACGTACAGTTTGCACTTAATCCAAATACAAGTGAGTATTATCTCATAGAAGTAAACCCAAGAGTTTCACGTTCATCGGCACTTGCATCAAAGGCAAGCGGCTACCCCATAGCAAGAGTAACAGCAAAAATTGCAGTTGGCATGGCACTTGAAGATATTACAATTGCAAATACAACAGCAGCCTTTGAGCCACGACTTGACTATGTAATAGCAAAGCTTCCAAGATTCCCATTTGATAAGTTTGCAACTGCGCCAAACACTCTTGGCACACAAATGAAAGCAACAGGAGAGGTAATGGGTATAGGCTCAAGCCTCGAAGAGTGTCTGTTAAAATCTGTACGTTCTCTTGAAACAGGAGCGTATCACTTCCATCTTCCAAAGTTTGACGTGCTTACAACAAAGGAGCTTGAGGAATATATAAAGGAATTCAAGGATGACAATGTTTTTGCAGTCAGCGAGCTTTTAAGACGTGGCACAACAGTTGAAGCACTTTACAAAATAACACAGATTACACCGTATTTCCTTGAAGCAATTAAGAGAATTGTAGAAATGGAAGTCGTTGTAAAAGAAAACAAAGGTAGCCTTGAAGTTCTTGCAAACGCAAAGAAAATGGGCTTTAGTGATAAGTTTATTGCAAAGCTCTGGGAGACATCGGAGATAGATGTTTACTCTTTAAGGAAAGAAAACAACATGTTCCCTGTATACAAAATGGTTGATACATGCCATACAAACGCATATATACCATACTTCTATTCTTCATATACAGGCGAAAATGCATCAAGACTTACAGACAAGAAAAAGATTATAGTTCTCGGTGCAGGTCCTATCCGTATAGGACAGGGTGTGGAGTTTGACTACTCAACAGTACACGCAGTAACAACAATCAAAAACTCCGGTTACGAAGCAATTATAATAAACAATAATCCGGAAACAGTTTCGACTGACTATACAACTGCTGATAAGCTTTACTTTGAGCCTCTTACAACAGAGGATGTAATGAATATAATTGAGTTTGAAAAGCCGGAGGGCGTTATAGCGTCTCTTGGCGGTCAGACGGCAATTAACCTTGCAGAGCCTCTTATGCAAAGAGGAGTAAAAATAATCGGTACAGACTGCGCTGCAATAGAGCGTGCAGAAAATCGTGACAGCTTTGAAAAGGTATTAAAGCGCCTTAACATTCCACAGCCTAAGGGCAAAGCTGTAACAAAAATAGAGGACGGTATTGCCGCAGCTGCAGAAATCGGCTATCCTGTACTTGTTCGCCCAAGCTTCGTTCTTGGCGGCCGTGCAATGCAGATAGTTGCAAACGAAGACCAGCTTCGCACATATCTCAAAACTGCCGTTGAAATAGACGAGGACAAGCCTGTACTTGTTGATAAATATATACAGGGTAAGGAAGTTGAGATTGACGCAATCTGTGACGGCCATGACGTGTTTGTTCCGGGCATTATGGAGCTTGTAGAACGTACGGGCGTACACAGCGGTGACTCTATCAGCGTTTATCCTACATTCAGCATTTCCGACAAGGTAAAGGGCACAATCCTTAAATACGCAAAAATGCTCGGTAAGGGTATCGGCATTATAGGACTTTATAATATTCAATTTATTGTAGACGAAAATGAAAATGTATTTATAATAGAAGTAAACCCACGATCATCGAGAACAGTACCGTTCCTTTCAAAAGCAACAGGCTACAGCCTTGCAGACATTGCAACAGAGGTAATAATGGGCAAGAGCTTGAAAGAGCAGGGAATATTTGACGTATACCCCAAGGAAAAGAACCGTTGGTATGTAAAGGTCCCTGTATTCTCATTCAGCAAAATCCGCGGCCTTGATGCATACCTTTCACCTGAAATGAAGTCTACAGGGGAGGCGATAGGCTATGATGATAAGCTTAACCGCGCTCTTTATAAAGCCCTTCAGGCTTCCGGCATGAAGCTCCAGAACTACGGAACAGTATTTGCAACAATTGCTGATAAGGATAAGGAAGAAGCGCTTCCGTTAATCAGACGTTTTTATAACCTTGGCTTTAACATTGAAGCAACAAAGGGTACAGCAGAATTTCTAAAGAAAAACGGAATACGCACCCACATCCGTGAAAAAATCAGTAACGGAAGTGACGAAATTCCTGAATCACTCCGTCAGGGCCATATAGCATACGTAATCAACACAAAGGATATTGGCTCTGCAGGAGAGGTAAGTGACGGATATGAAATCCGCCGCCATGCAACAGACAACAACGTAACAATATTTACAGCTCTTGATACTGTTAAGGTACTCCTTGACGTACTTGAGGAAACAACACTTACAATTTCAACAATAGACGCATAAAAAGAGGTGAATCCTGTGTTTGACGCAAAAAAGGTAACAGCTGAGTGCGTAAAATGGATAAAAGATTTCTTTGAAGAAAACGGCAACGGCTGCAACGCAGTAATTGGCATATCAGGCGGCAAGGATAGCTCCGTAGCCGCCGCCCTTTGTGCGAAAGCGCTTGGCAGGGACCGTGTTATAGGTGTGCTCATGCCCTGCGGCGAGCAGCATGATATTGACTGTGCTCACAGCCTTGTAAATCATCTTGGAATAAAAAGCATAGTAGTAAATGTAAAAGACGCAGTTGACGGAGTTTTAAAAAGCCTTGAGGGAACAGGTATTGAAATCACTGCTCAAACAAAAACAAATATCCCACCCAGAATTCGTATGACAACTCTTTACGCAGTTTCACAGAGCATGAACGGCAGAGTGGTAAATACGTGTAATCTTTCTGAGGACTGGGTAGGATATTCAACACGTTACGGTGATGCGGCAGGAGACTTTTCTCCCCTTTGCAATCTTACTGTTGCAGAGGTAAAGGAAATAGGAAGAGCCCTTGGGCTGCCGGACGAGCTTGTAGATAAGACGCCCATTGACGGTCTTTGCGGAAAAACAGACGAGGATAACCTTGGCTTTACCTATGCTGTCCTTGACAGATATATCCGTACAGGAGAAATCGAGGACGAAAACACAAAAAAACTCATAGATACAAAACACAGGAATAATTTGTTTAAGCTTCAGCTCATGCCAAGCTTTAAACCGGAACTAAACTAAGAAAGGATACAGGAATATGTCAGAGAAAACTGCTAAACTCTTGCAGGACTTTAAAGACGCTCTTGCAAAAATAGAAACAATAGATGACCTTGAAAAAATTAGGGTCGAATACATAGGAAAAAAAGGCTATGTAACAGAGCTTATGAAAGAGATGAAAAATCTTTCTCATGAAGAAAAAAAGACATTCGGACAGGAAGTAAATGTCCTAAAAACACAGGTAAATGATGAGATTGCAAACAAGAGGGAAGAGCTTCAAAGAAGGGAAATAGAGCTTGAAAACAGCCGCATGCCTGAATTTGATATTACTATGCCGGCAAACCTTGACCGTGGCTCATATCACCCAATCACACTTGTACAAAGAAGCTGTGAAGAAATCTTTCGTTCCATGGGCTTTACCGTTGAGGATTACAGCGAGGTTGTAACAGACTACGAGTGCTTTGAATCTCTTAACATTCCAAAGAACCACCCTGCCCGTGACATGCAGGACACCTACTACCTTGAAAACGGACAGCTTTTAAAGTCACAGACTTCAGCTGCACAAAACGCAATTTATAAAAAGTACAAAAAGGCACTTGTGGAAGAGGGTAAGCCAATCAAGGCAATCTTCCCGGGCAGATGCTTCAGAAACGAGGCAACGGACGCCTGCCACGAAAATACGTTCTTCCAGATGGAAGGTGTTATGGTAGACAAAAACATCTCCATCTCAAACCTTATATTCTTTATGAAAACAATGCTTTCAGAAGTGTTTAAAAAAGACATAAAGGAACGTCTTCGTC
>CAZWCO010000150.1:0-1278 GCA_964632665.1 uncultured Lachnospiraceae bacterium
GAGAAGCTCTAGTTAATACTATTCCAAAGAACCTTAAATATGGTATCACTGCTGGTATCGGTTTATTTATTACAATTATTGCATTAATAAACGCAGGTATCGTTGTAAATAACGATTCTACATTAGTTGGACTCGGAGACCTTGGTTCTCCTCAGGTTGCTTTGGCAATTCTTGGTCTTATAATAATTGGTGTGCTTCGCCACTATAAAGTTAAGGGTGATATCTTAATTGGTATTATCGCTACATGGGTACTTGGTATTCTTGCAGAGCTTGTAGGCTGGTATCAGGTTGATGTAGAGGCAGGCGTTTATTCTTTGATTCCTTCACTTTCATGGGAATCAATCAAAGCAAACTTTGCAGCTCCCGCACTTTTCCAATTTGATTTTTCATATATTGCACAAAACTTTGCAGGATTTGCAGTTGTTATGTTTACATTCCTCTATACAGATATTTTTGATACAGTTGGTACCTTGATTGGTGTGGCACAGAAGGGCAACTTGCTTGATGAAGATGGTTCTCTTCCAAGAGCCGGCGGAGCACTCATGGCAGACGCAGTTGGTACTGTTGCAGGTGCTTGCCTTGGTACATCAACTGTTACAAGCTATGTTGAATCATCAGCAGGCGTAGCTGCAGGCGGAAGAACTGGTCTTACAGCTTTGACAACAGGTATATTATTCCTCATAGCAATTCCTCTTGCACCTATTTTCCTTGCAATTCCGGCATTTGCCACAACACCTGCAATGCTTTTTGTTGGTCTTTTGATGCTTTCTGCAGTTACAAAGATGGACTTCGAAGCAGATGTTGCTGATACAATCGGAGGATTCATGGCAATTGTTATGATGCCTTTTGCTTACTCAATTGCCACAGGTATTATGTTTGGTATGATTTCATGGGTTATCTTAAAGCTTATTACAGGCAAAGCTAAAGACATCAGTGGCGTTATGTGGATTTCGGTTGCATTGTTTGTACTGTACATTGCTCTTAAGGTTGCCGGAGTTGCGTGATAAAGGAGCAATGACTTATGAATAAAACCTACACCATGGAAATTGCAGGATTGAAACGTGATCTTCCTCTTTTTCCTGTGTCTGATGACTTGTATATCGCAGCGTTTATCATGTTTGGTGATGTAGAAATTACCCGTGCATGTGCCGAAGAGCTTTTAAAAAGAGCTCCGGAGCATGATATTATGATAACTGCGGAATCAAAAGGAATTCCACTTCTTTACGAAATGGCAAGACAGGCAGGAGAGAATAACTACATAGTTGCCAGAAAATCCAA
>CAZWCO010000150.1:1288-3978 GCA_964632665.1 uncultured Lachnospiraceae bacterium
TGAGTCCATTACTACGGAGCATCAGCAAAGACTCTGCATCGGAAAAAAAGAGATTGATGAAATCCGTGGCAAACGAGTTCTCATCGTAGATGACGTAATCAGTACCGGAGAATCACTTGCTGCCCTTGAAACTCTGGTAAGCCAGGTTGGCGGTGAAATAGTAGGTAAAATGGCGGTCCTTGCAGAAGGCGACGCTGTAAATCGTGATGATATTACCTATCTTGCACCACTTCCGTTGTTTGATAAGGACGGAAACGTATTATAAAAAGGTAAGCAGGCGTTATGATTTATGTAACGCCTGCTTTTTGTTGACATTTCACTTTGTTTATGCTATAATCTTCTATGACATTAACTGATGATAACTTACAATTAAGAAGGTGTTTTAATGTATAAAATAATAGACGCTCACTGTCACATATACCCTGACAAAATTGCAGAAAAAGCTGCAGCTGCCACGGATAAATTCTATGACGGACTGGGTGCTGCATGTGACGGTAAGGTTTCTACACTTATAAAAGAGTCGGAAAAGGTAGGTATAGAGCACTGTATTGTGCAGTCTGTGGCAACCACACCCAAGCAGGTTTCTTCAATAAACAATTATGTAGCACGTGAGGTCGGCGAAAATCCTGGCAGATTTACCGGACTTGGAACGTTGCATCCGGAAAGTGAGGATATAGAAGCAGATGTTCTTGAGGTTATAAAGCTTGGACTTAAGGGAATTAAGCTTCATCCGGACATTCAGAAGTTTAAGGTTGACGATTACAGGTGCCTAAAAATATATGAGCTTTGCGAAAAACATAAGCTTCCTATTCTCATGCATACAGGAGATTACAGGTACGATTATTCAAATCCAAACAGGCTTGTGCCTATACTTGAAATATACGATAAGCTTATTATTATCGGTGCGCACTTCGGCGGATGGTCAATGTGGAAAGAGGCGGCAAAAAAGCTTAAGAAATTTAAAAACCTGTATGTAGATTCATCATCATCTCTTTATGGTCTGACAGTTAGTGAGGCAAGGGAACTTATTGATTTATACACAGATGATAGAGTTCTGTTTGGTACAGATTACCCAATGTGGTCGCCGGAAAGCGAAATGGAAAGATATAAAGCACTTAAATTATCAAAAAAGCAAAATGAAAAGATACTTTTCCAAAATGCAAAAAAGCTGTTTAATATAGAGCTTTGATTTTACAAGGGACTGTTACTTGGGTGACGGTCTCTTTTTTATATATTTTATATTTCAAATGTTGACAAATCTTATGGCAAATGCTATAATAATATATGTATAATTATGTGTTTGAATGGGGAATTTGTATGAACGATAAAATTTGGCTGTCCTCTCCTACAATGCATGGAGAAGAACAGCTTTTTGTAAAAGAAGCATTTGATACCAACTGGGTAGCGCCTCTTGGAAAAAATGTTACAGAGTTTGAAAATGAAATATCAAGATACATAGGCTGCAAAGCAGCAGCTGCAATGACTGCGGGCACGCACGCTTTGCACATGGCAGTTAAGCTTGCAGGAGTAGGAGCGGGAGATGTTGTCCTTTGCTCAGACCTTACATTTGCTGCAACTGTAAACCCTGTATCATATGAAAATGGAACACAGGTGTTTATTGACTCAGAACGTGAAACCTGGAATATGGACCCCGTGGCTCTTGAAAAAGCACTTGAGAAATACAAGGGCAAGGTAAAAGCTGTTATAGTTGCAAACCTTTACGGAACACCTGCAAAGCTTGATGAAATCTGTGCTCTTTGTGATAAATACGGAGTGGTGCTTATTGAAGATGCGGCAGAGTCTTTGTCTGCAACATATAAAGGAAAGCAGACGGGTACCTTTGGAAAATATAACGCAATAAGCTTTAACGGTAATAAAATCATAACAACCTCCGGCGGCGGAATGTTTCTTTCAGATGATGAGGAAGCAGTTACAAAGGTAAGGTTTTATTCTACACAGGCGCGTGACCCTGCACCCTGGTATCAGCACAGTGAAATCGGCAACAATTACCGTATGAGTAACATTGTTGCAGGTATAGGCAGAGGACAGCTTTTGCACCTTGACGAGCATAAAAAATTAAAATCAGAAATTTATAAAAGATATAAAGAGGCATTTGTTGATTTGCCTGTGGAAATGAATCCGTATCTGCCATATACAGAGCCGAATTTCTGGCTCAGCTGCTTCACAATCAACAAGGAAGCAATGGACAAGCTTAATCCTGAAAAAATCCGAATTGCTCTTGAAAAAGAAAATATAGAAGCAAGACCAATCTGGAAGCCTATGCACATGCAGCCTGTTTTTGATGGCTTCGACTACATAACAAACGGGGATGATGTGGGTGCTGATATATTTGAAAGAGGACTTTGTCTGCCGTCAGACATAAAAATGACAGAGGAGCAGCAAGCTAGAGTAATTAAAATAATTAAAGAACAGTTTTGATTTTGTGAGTATACGTTTTTAAGGAAAAGTGATAATGATGAGAATAATGGTTTTTGATGTACCGGCAGAGCATGGCGGTGCACTTAGTATATTGAATGAGTACTATGGAAAAGCAGAGAAAGATACAGCTAACGAATGGATATTTGTTATAAGTAAGCCTGAGCTTTTAAAAAAGGAAAATATAAAAATAGAAAGACATCCATTGACAAAAAAAAGTTGGTTTCATAGAGTATATTTTGATAAAATCTATT
>CAZWCO010000151.1:0-3951 GCA_964632665.1 uncultured Lachnospiraceae bacterium
GCTATTGCATTCTCAGATGACGGCAAAGGCGTGCAGACGGATGCTGTTATGGAATGTGCTATGAAAAAGGCAAAAGAATGTAATAAAATGATTGTAGCCCATTGTGAAGTAAACTCCTTATTAAACGGTGGATATATCCATGATGGAGAATACGCAGCACTTCATAACCATAAAGGTATTTCATCTGCAAGTGAATATGAGCAGATAAAGCGTGATATAGAGCTTGTAAAAAAAACAGGGGTTAAGTATCATGTATGTCACATTTCAACCTGTGAAAGTGTAGAAGCTATAAGAAAAGCAAAGTCCGAGGGTGTTGACATAACCTGTGAAACTGCGCCCCATTATCTGATTTTTGCAGATATGGACCTTCAGGAAGACGGTCGCTTTAAAATGAATCCACCAATCAGAAGTGTAAAAGACAGAGAAGCACTTATTGAAGGCATAAAGGATGGAACAATTGATATGATTGCGACAGATCATGCGCCACACAGCCTTGAAGAAAAATCCCGTGGTCTTGAAAAAAGTGCTATGGGTGTGGTCGGTCTTGAAACAGCGTTTTCTGCTCTTTTCACAAAGCTTGTTAAACCGGGAATAATCTCCCTTGAACACCTGATAAAGCTAATGCACTATAATCCTTCAAAACGGTTTAATATAAGTAATGATATTAATGACGGAAACTTTACAATATATGACTTAGACAGTAAATTTACGGTCAACCCCGATAAATTCAAATCAAAAGGCAGAGCAACACCATTTGCCGGCATGGAGCTTTACGGAAAATGCATGTATACATTTTATAACGGAAAGCTTGTATATAAAAACGAATAAGAAAGGATTTGCATATGAAAGCGTCAAAATATAAAATACTTTTAAACGAAAACATAGCCCAAAATGTATATAAAATGATACTTGAGGGCGATACATCTGCTATAACAAATCCGGGACAGTTTATTAACATTGCAATTTCCGGTCTCTACTTAAGACGACCAATATCTATATGTGATTATGATGAAAAAACAATCACTATCATATACAAGGTTGTTGGAAAAGGCACAGAAAAAATGTCTCTAATGGAAATTGGAGAAACCCTTGATATTTTAACAGGTCTTGGAAATGGATTTAATCCGGAAAATTCAAAAGGAACAGCCCTTTTAGTCGGTGGCGGTGTTGGTGTTCCGCCTCTTTACAACCTAGCAAAACAGCTTGATAATCCCGTTGTAGTTCTTGGATTTAACTCAAAAGAAGATGTGTTTTATGTAGAAGAATTTAAAAAGCTTACACCACACGTTTTTGTTTCAACAGCAGACGGAACATACGGTGAAAAAGGATTTGTAACCGATATAATAAAAAAACTTGACGGATACACATACACTTACTCCTGCGGTCCTGAGCCAATGTTAAAAGCATTATATAATACAGTTAATGTCCTCGGAGAATACAGCTTTGAAGAAAGAATGGGCTGTGGCTTTGGAGCTTGTATGGGTTGTAGCTGCAAAACAAAATACGGAAATAAGAGAATATGCAAGGAAGGTCCTGTGCTTGTAAAGGAGGAAATAATATGGTAAACACAAAAATTTCTCTTTGCGGAGTAGAAATGGACAACCCTATAATACCTGCCAGCGGTACATATGGATTTGGATACGAATTTGCAGACCTTTACGATATTAATATACTTGGAAGTATATCCTTTAAAGGTACTACAAAAGAGCCACGCTTTGGAAATCCAACACCCAGAATTGCTGAATGTACATCAGGTCTTATAAACTCTGTGGGACTTCAAAACCCGGGTATAGAAGCTGTAATTAATGAAGAGCTTCCAAAGCTGAAAAAATGCTTTAAAAAGCCTGTTGTAGCAAATATCAGCGGTTTTTCTGTTGATGAATATGTATATTGCTGTGAAAAAATCGACAGGGAAGAGCAGGTTGGAATAATCGAGGTAAACATAAGCTGTCCAAATGTTCATAACGGCGGAATGAGCTTTGGTACAGACCCGGAAAGTGCCCGTTCAGTTACCGAAGCTGTAAAAAAGGTTACAACAAAGCCTGTATTTATGAAGCTAAGTCCAAATGTAACAGATATTGTTAAAATTGCAAATGCATGTGCAGAGGGCGGTGCTGACGGAATAAGTCTTATAAACACACTTATGGGTATGCGAATTGATTTAAAAACAAAGAAGCCTGTTATTGCAAATAAAATGGGCGGATTTTCAGGCGATGCAATTTTTCCTGTTGCCTTGCGAATGGTGTATCAGGTCTATGAGGCATTAAAATTACCTGTAATGGGTCTTGGCGGCGTATCAAGTGCAGAGGATGTAATAGAAATGATGCTTGCAGGTGCAACAGCTGTACAGGTTGGTGCGGCAAATCTTGTAGATCCCTTTGCTTGTGTTAAAATTATTAATGAGCTGCCTGAAGTTATGAAAAAATACGGTATAAACAGCTTGACTGAAATAATCGGTCAGGCACATTAAAGGAGGATTTTATAATGGGAAAAGACGTAATTATTGCTTGCGATTTCAGCAGCAAAGAACAAACACTTTCATTTCTTGACAAGTTTACTGATGAAAAGCCGTTTGTAAAAATCGGTATGGAGCTTTTTTATGCAGAAGGCGCCGAAATGGTACGTGAAATCAAAAAAAGAGGACACAAAATTTTTCTTGATTTAAAGCTATGTGATATTCCAAATACTGTAAAAAAATCAATGAAAGTACTTAGTGAGCTTGATGTAGATATGTGTAATCTTCATGCTTTCGGCACATGCGCTATGATGGAAGCGGCAATTGAGGGATTAACTAGAGCTGACGGCACAAGACCTATTCTTATTGCTGTTACTCAGCTTACATCAACTAGTGAAGAAAGAATGAAAAATGACCTTTTAATAGATAAACCTTTAAAAGACGTTGTTATGCATTACGCAAAGAACGCTAAAAATTCAGGTCTTGACGGCGTTGTATGTTCGCCACTTGAAGCATCGGCTGTAAAAGAATACTGTGGACAAGGCTTTATGACAGTAACACCGGGAATTAGATTTGCAGGTGGAGATGTAGGTGACCAGGTTCGTGTAACAACACCTGAAATGGCTAAGGAGCTTGGTTCTGACTATATTGTTGTTGGTAGACCGATTACAGGTGCAGATGATCCGGTAGAAGCATACAGACGTTGTATGAGAGAGTTTACTTTGTGAAAAAAATGTCAAAGTATGCAATAGTTGATTACAGAGCAAAAGAGGAAACAATAATCAATTTAATGAATTATTTTGATAAAGTTATACTTACAAATCCTTTAATAACATATGAAGCTATAAAAGGACATGCAGATATTTCTGTATGCAAAATAAGTGATAATGAAATAATTACATGTCCGTCACAATATGAATATTATAAAAAGGAGCTTCCGGGCATTAATGTAATATCCGGAAGCTCTGAGCCGTTATATAAATATCCTGATGATATATTTTATAACGCAGCTTGCTTTGAAGATATAGCATTTCATAATTTTAAATTTACAGATAAAATAACACTCGCTGTAATCGAACAGAAATTTTCAAAACATATAAATGTATGTCAGGGATATTCTAAATGCAGCATTTGTTTTATAAATTCACGAGCAATTATAACAGATGACGATGGAATATACGAAAGCTCACTTAATAATGGAATTGATGCATTAAAAGTAAATAAAGGAAATATAATTCTAAAAAATATGAATTACGGTTTTTTTGGTGGTGCAACAGGAACATTTGAAAACAAAATATTTTTAAATGGAAGTATAAACACTCTTGATGACAGTGAAGAAATAAAAAGTTTTATTAAAAAACATAATATGGAATTAATTGAGCTTAAAGAGGGACCCGTAGAGGATATTGGCTCAATAATCTGTTTATGTGAAAAATATACTTCTAATTCTGTTAAATAGTTATTTATAAAACTTAGATTTATTTTTCTGTTTCCAC
>CAZWCO010000152.1:0-1002 GCA_964632665.1 uncultured Lachnospiraceae bacterium
TCTGCGCCCTCTTCGTAAATTACACGCTGTGCAATACCAACCATCTGGAGCTCTGTTACGCCGGGCTTGAGATGACGGATAACCTCGTCTGTTGCAATATCAACAATTCTAAAGCCTTCCTGAATACATGCAAGCTCGTTAACGCTCTTGATTTTACGAAGCTCTACCATTATATCGTTACACTTTGTAATTTCAGCTTTTGGGAAGCTGTCCTTAAGACCTTCAAAAATAGGAAGTGTGCACTCAACATAGCTGCCGAGCCCGATTTTGATATGCTCGCCTGTTACGCCGATTGCCTTAAACACATCCTTGAATGTATCTGCATGGAGCTCAGGATATGATGGGTCTGCTGACTCTCTGAACTCACGGAGACAGAAAATCTTTTCAATTCTGGACTGGGATACATCTTTTGCGAAAATAATACATTCAGGTCCTACCATAAGAGCTGCTTCGCCTGTTGCTGAAATTGCAACACCTGCTCTTTCAAAAAGTGGCCAGAAGCCGCTGAAATATCTTGCGTTTGCATAGTCTGACTCTGTTGAGCAAACTACCATAACATCAAGTCCCTTTTCTCTTACGAGCTTTGCTGCTCTTTGAATTCTTTCCTTGTACTCATAATCCGGTATACAAATTCTTGACATTTTTAAACTCCTCCGTTTTGTTTAAAATTTTATTTTTTTAGTTTGTTCGGGTGTTAAAATCCCTGTTGTTATATGATATGTAACGCTTTCTCCTTTTTGAAGATAACGCTCGTATCCTTTTTCCTTGCAATAAAGATAGCCTTTATGCTCTGCCGTTGCCGGCAAAATCATTCCAAGGGCATCTTCATCGTCTGTTCTTGAAATCCACCTCATACCAAAGGGGAGTTCGTCAGGACGGTGCTTAACATAACATGCATATCCGTCAGGCAGAACCTGCATTGTGTGGGCATTGCCGTCCGTGTCACTGTCATACTTACATGTAAATACAATCTCGGGAGCATAGCTTTGAGTGCTCTTGTCA
>CAZWCO010000152.1:1012-3948 GCA_964632665.1 uncultured Lachnospiraceae bacterium
GTCCTTTTCTAAGCTATCAAGGTACGCATTTGTCTTTTCTCCGCCGGGATAGCCGTCGGGCACTTCTCTGTGAGCTATAATATTTTCGTGCTTTGCCGAGTAAACAAGCTTTGAACCGTCTACAGGACGAAAGTTTACGTGGCAAAGATAAAAATACTCAAGCGGTACTTCCTTATTGTTTGTAAAGTTAACTGTTACATCTATGAGTGATGCATTTTCATATAGTCTACATTCCGGCATAAAATTGTAATTCATTTCAAAGCATAGCTTGCGTGAATACACACCGCCAAGGGCAATATACCTTCCTTTTTCGTCTTCACCTGCCAAAATATAAGCTTCCTTATATTTTGCAACAGCCAGCTCTCCGTGCGGCAGGTGGCTGTCCTCTGCCGTTGGATTTCCCATGGCAGTAAGACCGCAGTGCATTAAAAAGCATCCATAGCTTTCGCAGTAGTTTTCGAGACATTCTTCCGGCTCATCAAATATGGATTTCATGACCATGTTATGACCAAGGAATTCCATATCCCAGACCATCTGTCCCATAAAGGGAAGCATGACTATGTAGCCTTTGTCATTTGCAAGCCTTACAGCTTCAATGCCGCTTTTATATTTAAATGCAGAAACTCGAAGAGAGCCAAACTCAAAGATAGTCTTTTCTTTTTCAACAAACTGCTCTTTATACAAATTTATTTTACAGTTCAAAAAAGTCACCTCTTAGTCAATAATAAACTGGTCAATTTCCTTTTCTCGCTGAATTAGGAAATTACCGCGGATATGCTCTGTATCCTTATAGCCTTGTTCTTTCTTAAATGCATCGTATTCACTGATTATCCACTTTGACAGCTTCTTTAGCTCTTCTGCCTTTTCACGAGTTACCTTATCAGTTATTCTTATTCTCATATATTCTGCGGCTAAGATAATTGCATGTGCATCTGCAAGTATTTCACGCTTGTAAACTTCCGGAAAATCTACTGCAGAAATACGCTTAATGAGCTTTGTTACATATTCTATAATATTATCAATGTGGAATTCTTCATATATTTCTGTTACATCATAGAATTCTTTTTTAACTTTTTCTGAAAGAGGCTTCTCTATCATCTGGCGGAGGATTGTTCCGCAGGCAACATATTCAGGCTCTAAGAGATATGTATTTGCAAGGCGGCAAATGTCTCTTGATACCTTTGCGCCGCCGAATATATACTTGTCTACATAGTCCTGTGCGTTACGAACATAATAGCCTTTTGTCCAGCCGCCGTGCTGCTTGTGACCTACATTCCATGCATACTGTGCGCCGATTGCCGCAGGAACTAAGTCCCAGGCAAAAGCTTCGCCGTTCCATATAGATACTGTGTATCCCCATGCGTTGTACTTTTGTCCAACCTCGGCATAGGTACGCATGTTACGTACTGCTGTATCAAAACGACCTGCAAAGGCTGCCCATGAGCCTGTGCACGCAACCATAACAAACTCAAGTCCGTTATCATGCTTCATGCGGCAGTTAGACTCTACAAGCTGCATGTTCATTTCTTCATAGCCCCATTCACGAGTGATTACACCCTTAGGGAACTGACTTAAATAATATTCGGGGTTTTCCATGTCATGGAACATGTCTGTACAAACAAAAACATTCTTACCATAGCGGTTTCTTGTATATTCTGTCATTTCGTTGACAAAATCTACAAACACCTGTTCTCTGCCCTTTTCCTTGCACACCTCTTCAAGCTGGAACTTGCCAAGACCAAATGCCTCGTCAAGACCGATTGAAACAATATCTGCCTTTGTGTGAGGGATGTAGGAGTCAAAGAGCTTTTCTATAAAATCACGGGAGCGTGGGTCCATAATGTTAAGGCTGCCCGTTCTTGTGTTTTCGTCTCTTATTTCTAAATCTTTATATTCTTCTATATCAAACCAGCGATAGAGGTGACCAAAGCAATTTGTATCAAGGATAAGGTCTATATGTCTTTCGCTGCAATATTCGTCAAATTCATGCATTTCCTCTTGTGTTAAATCATCCACATGAGGAGTTATCATGGGGAATTTGTCATATACAAATCCCTCAGGACCGTTTTCTATAAACATTTCTATTTTGTTGTATCTAAGCTCTGAAAGAAAATCTGCAATTCTTTTCAGGTACTTTAGAGTCATACGGTTTTTTGTCCTGCAAAGCTCGTAGCCTCTGTATTTAAACTGTGGCTTGTCTTTGATTTCAGCAAAAGGAACTGTTTTTCCCTCGCCATAAACAATTAATTGTCTGACAGATGTAAGGGCGC
Organism: uncultured Lachnospiraceae bacterium; assembly: GCA_964632665.1. Taxonomy (GTDB): domain Bacteria; phylum Bacillota; class Clostridia; order UBA1381; family UBA1381; genus RGIG9115. The sequence continues at coordinate 3,283 of CAZWCO010000152.1, forward strand.
GGAAAAGTCCCTGGTCTTTACTATGTGTAATATGTATTCCGTCACTATTTACGGTTATGGTATGCTCTTCTTCTTCAAGAGAATTGTCAAGAGATATATTAATATCGGCTGTACCATTTTCTACAGCTTTGTAAAAGGCATAAAGCTCTTTTGTATCGTAGGTTTCCTTTAGAGTGTAGTTACCCTCCGGGTATTCTTCAAATTGTGGTGTTGGAAAAATTACTCTGTATTTGTCCTGAACACCTGTTACAGATATATCGTGTTTTTTTACCATGTCATTTCCCTCCGGCAATTCTAACAAAACTTTTATATTATAAATGCCGCCGGAACATTTCCGTTCCGGCGGCATGTTCATAGGCTATCTAAACTCTTATTTATTCTGTAAGTGTTTTTGCCGGTATAATCGGCTTCAAGTTAGTAATAGACTCCCATGCAAATAATTTATAAGTATGACCTGTTGTAAGGTCGTAAGTGATTTCTGCTTCGTCTTCTAATGCGCTGATTGTTGTAGGCACCGAGTAAACATTTGAAAGCTTATCACCTGTATATTCTGCAATAAATACAGTAAATGTAGCAGGTGCGCCTGTAAGGTTTTGTACAGGAAGCTTTGCAACTAATTCGCCTGCTGTGAATGTGCTGTCAATAGCTTCTCCGTCAACTGTGCAA
>CAZWCO010000153.1:0-3860 GCA_964632665.1 uncultured Lachnospiraceae bacterium
AGAAAGTCAAAATTAAATGTCCATTCAAGCTGTTCACCTAAAACTGTACACCACTTTGAAATCTGAATCTGACCTGTTTTTACAAGGTTTTCAACATTCATAGAGCCAAGGTTTCCAAGAAGATCAGGGAAGCTTGTTGCAATCTTGTCACGGATAGCTGATACGATTTCATACTTGTCCGCTGTCCATTCTGTAACACCTGCAAGAAAAGTAATTGGTCTTTGGATAACCTGATACAAGCCTATAAGTATCGGCATCTGAATAAGCATTGGCAGGCAACCGCCCATCATGCTTACATTATTGTCTTTATAAACCTTCATCATTTCACGCTGCAGCTTTTCCTGGTCATTTTTATATTTTTCCTGCAGCTTTGCGATGATTGGCTGAATTTTCTGTTGTTTTCTCATTGCCTTCTGGGATTTAATATTGAGCGGAAGCAAAATAAGCTTTACTACAACAGTAAACAAAATTATAGCAAGACCGTAGTTTTGCACAAAGTTGTAAATTGTCTCAATTATAAATCCAAGAGGACGCGTTATTAAATAATGAAACATAGATTATTTCCTCTCTGAAATTTTTTGCTGTTTCTTTTGCGGAACAGGGTCATAGCCACCCTTGCAAAAGGGATTGCATCGAAGTAATCTCCACAGGGCAAGCCCTGTACCCTTTATAATTCCGAACCGCTCCACGGCGGTATAGGCATATTCCGAACATGTTGGAATAAACCTACAGCATGCTCCGCCTTTATAAGGGGAGATATGGCGTCTGTAAAATACAATTAGTTTAAGTAATAATTTTTTCATACAAGAGCTTTATCCTCGATAATATTCAAACGGTTGAATGCATTTTTTAAATCATGGGTTACCTGTATGCTTGTCTTTCCGTCAATTCTGTTACGTGCTACAATTATAATATCATATCCGCCTGAAATTCCGACAGAGACGTTATCAAATGCCACTCTTAAAAGTCTCTTTGCTCTGTTTCTTTTAACGGCGTTACCTACGCCCTTACCCACAGTAAGTCCTACACGGACAAGGGGACGTTTTGTTTTTAAGGCATATACTGCCACGCAGCCACAGGAAGCGGTTTTCCCTTTTGAATAAAGCTTCCTGAAATCACGATTTAGCTTTAATCTGTTTTCTCTTTTCATAAATCTAAATACACAAAAAGGCAAAAAGTACAGCGACTCCTTGCCTAAACATCTACGCTAAGCAGACTTCCTTATGCAGAAAGCTTCTTTCTTCCCTTTTGTCTTCTGCTTGCCAAAATCTTTCTTCCGGAAGAAGTACTCATTCTCTTTCTGAAGCCGTGTTCTTTAGCTCTTTGACGCTTTTTTGGTTGAAATGTTCTCTTCACGTCCTGCACCTCCTATTTTTACCACTACAAATCTTTCTGACTATACCAAACATACTTTTGATAATCAGACACCTATACAATTATACTTACTTTAACTTATTTTGTCAAGAGTTTTTTTTGTATTTTTATTACATTTATGAAAAATGAATAATACACACACCCATATAACGTCTTTTTTATTAAATTTTATATTGTTTTACCTTGTAAGCGTGTGTATCCATTTATCGTTTCTGTACCTGAACACACATATAATAACTTTTAGAATCTCGTCACTTTTCATAAGCAAAAGAACCACCGGCACAGGCCATTGAAGCTTAGCGGCAATAAAAGACGAGGGAAGCGCAATAAGCCATATACACACAAATTCTGTAATAAGGCAGAAGTTTGTATCACCGCTGCCACGAAGAACACCCATAATGTTAATTGCGGCAAATGATACAAATATTGTTATAAATGCCATAACGTCAATGAGCTGTCCTGCAAGGGCAATCGTTTCTGCCGGAAAATCATAAAACCTTAGCATTGGATTTTTTACAAGAAGTATTATAGCACCTGCACCAATACCAAGCAACACAGCCATAATGTTCATTGTAAATGCCTGTTTTTTTACAAATCCGTAGTTTTCTTCGCCTATGGATTTACCTACCACAACACCGGCTGCGTTTGCAATACCAAACAAAAAGGTAGTAGAAAGCTGCTGTACAATGCTTGTAATTGAATTTGCGGCAACCGGGTCGCCGGCAGAATATGTTATATGACCGATTATTCCTGCCTGAACAGACATACCAAGCGACCAGGCAAGCTCAATTATAAACACAGGAGTTCCGTGTCGAAGCATATCAGCTGCCAGATATCCGCATTTTGCAAATATATGCTTTAACCGAAACATAAGCCTTTTCTCAAAAGCAAAAAGGTATATAAAGGTTATTACAAACTCACTTATACGGGCAATTAAAGTTGCAATTGCAGCGCCCTCTATACCAAGGGCTGGAGCACCCAGATTTCCAAAAATAAGCACCCAATTAAGAAAAACATTGAGACCAAAGGAAACCGAGTTTACTATAACAGATATTTTTACACATTCTATACTTCTGAGAGAGCAGAGGATGGTGTTGCCCGGGGCGAATATGAAATAAGCCAAGGCTATTATACGAAGATATTTTGCACCTGCCTCTATCAGCTCGGGACTTTTTGTATATATCCCCATAATTGCTTCAGGAAACGCAAGCACCGCGCCACCCATTATTATTCCAAAAACGGTGGCAACTCTGAGCACAAGAGAAAATATTTTCCTTATTGCTCCAAAATCACGTTTTCCGTAGTATTGAGCAGACAAAACCCCTGCTGCACCTGACAGTCCAAAACAAATCAAGGTCAGTATGAAAAATGGCTGATTTGCAAGAGATGAAGCAGAAAGGAAAACACCTGTACTATCTGCCTTACCCAGCATAAGAGTATCCATCATACTCGTTGATAGGGTTATAAGGTTTTGCATTGCAATTGGTATTGCAATTTTTAAAAGGTTTGTGTAATAGGATTTATTTGAAATCAATTTCATATTTGAATAAGCTCCTTAAATTATAATGCACAGGTATTATAACATATTCTGCACCTGAGGTCAACAAAAAAAGAGCTTGTGCTCTTCACAAACTCTTTTTATTATGCTCTTGGATGGGCTTTTTCGTAAACTTCTCTCAGGTGTGAATCCATAAGTGCGGAATACACCTGTGTCGAAGAGATGTCTGCATGTCCCATCATTGTCTGTACAGAACGCATATCTGCACCGTTTTCAAGAAGATGTGCAGCAAATGAGTGACGCAGCATATGTGGTGTAATTTCCACGTCAATTTCTGCCTTTTCGCCGTATTGCTTAATTATCTTCCAGAAGCCCTGTCTTGAAATACTGCCGCCGGAGCAATTTACAAAAAGCTCTGCCGACTGATTTCCTTTAAGAAGCTCTTTTCTTGCTTTTTTGATATAATCCGAAACAGCCTGTACGGCTCTTTCACCAATGGGAATAATCCTTTCTCTGTTGCCACTTGTACATCTTATAAATTTAAGCGACAAATCTACCTCTTCGAGCTTCAAACCAATAAGCTCTGAAACTCTGATACCTGTTGCATACAAAAGCTCAAGCATTGCTCTGTCACGCAGGCCCTTGGGCTCTTTTGTGTCAGGAGCAGCGAGCAATCTGCTTATCTGTGCAAATGTAAGAATTTTAGGAAGCTTTTTTTCTACATGAGGTGCTTCAAGACTTTCTGTGGGGTCTGCTTCCGCGTAATTTTTATTTTTCATATATGCGTAAAAGGAACGAAGTGATGTCAGCATTCTTGAGATACTTGACGGTGCCCTTCCGCTCTTTTTAAGCTCCAGTAGATAAGTGAGTACATCTGATTTTGTTGCGGCTTCTGCACCGTTTATATTAATATTTGTTAAATATGTTATGTATTGTGTAAGATCCCGTTTGTATGATTCAACTGTATTTTTCGACTTATGTTTTTCGT
>CAZWCO010000154.1:0-3843 GCA_964632665.1 uncultured Lachnospiraceae bacterium
ACCGTTTCTTTCTGTGAAGATGTATTCTGCCATTTTAGGGTTCCATCTTCTTGTCTGGTGTCCGAAGTGAACTCCTGCCTCGAGGAGCTGCTTCATTGAAATTACGTTTGCCATTTTTAAATTCCTCCTGTTTTTTAAATCCTCCGCATCCCCTTTACACTCTGCAGCATACCCGGCAAAAGGCAACGTGCTGCAAATAGAGATACGTGTGTATTTTTCATACTGATTTATTGTAACATACATATTACAAAAAATCAATACAAATTTTAAAAATAGTAATTTTAAATAAATAAGGGCCTAAACATACTTTAAAAATATGTGTTTATTTACCCAATTCCGCCTTTTCCTTGTTTTCACGAAGGACATCAAGGGCGCGGTTTGCTATCATATTATATCTCTCTTGTTTATTTTTTACTCTTATGTCAAGACCGTCTATTATACCAAAATTTGCGTTCATTGGCTGGAGGTTTGAAACGGCGGAGGTTATATATAGGGGAAGTGCTCCGATACAGGTGCGACTGTCAGGCATAAGAGGCTCTTTCCCTTTCAAATACCTTGCCATGTTATATCCTGCCATAATTCCCGAAGACGCTGACTCTACATAGCCCTCAACACCCGTTATTTGTCCTGCAAAAAACAGCTTTGGGAATTTTTTGCATTGATAAAGGCTGTTCAATATTTCAGGTGCCTGCAAGAATGTGTTCCTGTGCATTACCCCGTAGCGAACAAACTCTGCATTTTCAAGACCGGGTATCATACTAAAAACTCTTTTTTGCTCGGGAAATTTAAGATTTGTCTGAAATCCCACAAGGTTAAAAAGTGTTCCCTCACGGTTATCCTGTCTCAGCTGTACAACAGCAAAGCTGTCATCCTTGCCTGTTTTGGGGTTTGTAAGTCCCACAGGCTTTAGTGGTCCAAATGTAAGGGTTTTTTCTCCCCGCTTTGCCATGACCTCAACAGGCATACATCCCTCAAAAACCGTCATGTTTTCAAACTCGTGAAGCTCTGCACACTCTGCATTTATCAGCTCATTATAAAAGGCAGAATACTCCTCACGTGTCATGGGACAGTTTATATAATCCGCTGTGCCTTTATTATATCTTGCGCCGTAGAAAACCTTTGAAAAGTCTATGCTTTCCTTTGTAACAACAGGCGCCGCCGCATCATAAAAGGAAAGTCCCGAGGAGCCTGTTATTTTGAAAATGCTTTCAAATAAAGCTCCTGAGGTGAGAGGCCCTGTGGCAACAATTGTATACTCGTCTGTATCAATGTCGGTGGCTTCTTCATTCACTATTTGAATATGGGGGTTTGTTTTTATTTTCTCTGTTATATACTCTGAAAACAAGTCCCTGTCAACTGCAAGGGCTCCACCTGCCGGAACACGTGTTTTGTCTGCCGCCTCCATCATGACAGAGTCAAAAAGACGCATTTCTTCCTTTAATAAACCACAGGCATTTTCTATTCTGTCTGCTTTCAAAGAGTTGGAGCACACAAGCTCTGCAAAATTCTCACTTTTATGTGCAGGAGACATTTTCTTTGGCTTCATTTCAACCAAAGTAACATCTATTCCCTCTTTTGCAAGCTGTAGCGCCGCCTCACAGCCGGCAAGACCTGCACCTATTACCTTTACGTTCATTTATGCGAAGTCCCCTTTAACATTCTCTTGTAGCCGCAAGTTTCATTTATACAATATATTCTGCCGCGCTTTCCTGTTTTCTTAAGGAGTATGCCGCCGCATTCGGGACATTTTTCTTCCTTTACAGGTCTGTCCCATGCCATAAAGCCGCACTTTGCAAGATTTTCACATGCAAAATACTCCTTACCCTTTCTTGATTTCCGCTTTACAATTTCTGCTCCGCACTTTGGACATGCAACTCCCGTACCCTCTTTGATTGTCATTGTGTTTTGACATTCAGGGAAGCCGGGGCACGCAAGAAAGCGTCCGAACTTACCAAGCTTATAAACCATTGTTCTGCCGCACTTGTCACATATTACGTCAGATTCCTCATCCTTGATTTTTACCTTTTGTACATTTTCTTCCGCAAGGGAAAGTGTTTTTGCAAAGCCCGGGTAAAAGTCCCTTAAAATCTTTTTCCACTCTAAAGCTCCTTCGCCTACCATATCAAGCTTTTCTTCCATTTCAGCAGTAAAGCCAATGTCAACTATATCCTTAAAGTTTGAGCGCAAAAGGTCGTTTGTAACCTCTCCAAGCTCTGTCGGAGTAAGTCTTTTGCGGGCACGTGTTACGTAGCCTCGGGTTAGTATGGTTGTAAGAGTGGGCGCATAAGTAGACGGACGACCTATACCGTTTTCTTCCATTTCCTTTACAAGTGACGCCTCTGTATATCTTGCAGGCGGCTGTGTAAAGTGCTGCTTGGAGCTTATCTCGTAAACAGTTACTATATCTCCTGCTTCCATTACCGGTAGCTTGTCTGCCTTTTCTTCCTTTTCGTCCGTACCCTCCACGTACACGGCTGTATATCCCTTGAACATAAGCTTTGTACCGCTTGCATGATAGGTATGTGTGCCATTTTCCATAACAGCCTGTGTTTGCTCATAGCTTGCAGCAGACATCTGGCTTGCAACAAATCTTTCAAAGATAAGCTTATAAAGCTTGTACTGGTCGCCTGTGAGCTTTGACTTTATATCCTGTGGCACAAATCCAACACTTGTAGGTCTTATTGCCTCGTGTGCGTCCTGTGCGCTCTTTTTTGTTTTAAACTGCTTAGGAGATGCAAACTTTTCTCCAAACTCTTCCTTTATATAATGCACTGCTTCTGCCTGTGCTTCGTTTGAAATACGGAGTGAATCTGTTCTCATGTAGGTTATAAGACCAACAGAGCCTGACTTTCCTCCTATATTAATACCCTCGTAAAGCTGCTGTGCAACCTGCATGGTTTTTGATGTACTGAAGTTAAGCTTACGTGATGCCTCCTGCTGAAGTGTACTTGTAGTAAAAGGAGGTGCGGGATTTTTCTTGACAGGAGATACCTTAACGGATTTTACTTTTAGCTCTCCGCTTTCTAAATCCTTTGCAACCTGAGCTGCCTCGCTTCTGTCACAAAGCTTTTTTTCTTTTCCCTTTTCTCCGTAGTATTTTGAAACAAACCTTGCCTTGCCAAAGGTGCTTTCTGCCTCAACTGTCCAGTATTCCTCCGGCACAAAGTTTATAATTTCTTCCTCACGGTCGCAAATCATTTTAAGTGCTGCTGACTGGACACGACCTGCGCTCAGTCCTTTTTTTATCTTGTCCCACAAAATAGGACTTATTTTGTAGCCCACAATTCTGTCAAGCACACGTCTTGCCTGCTGAGCGTTTACAAGGTCCATGTTTATCGGACGTGCTTCCTTGATTGACGCCTTGACAACTGTCTTTGTTATTTCATTAAAGGTAACACGGCAGGGTGACTTTTCATCAATACCAAGTGCCTGTGCTATATGCCAGCTTATTGCTTCTCCCTCACGGTCAGGGTCGGTCGCAAGATAAACTTCATCCGCCTTTGCGGCTTCCTTTTTAAGCTCTGAAAGTATGGGGCCCTTTCCTCTTATTGTAATATATCTTGGTTCAAAATCATTTTCTGTGTCAACCCCAAGCTGACTTTTTGGAAGGTCAATAATGTGTCCCACAGACGCAAGAACCTTGTAGTCGCTGCCCAGATATTTTTTTATGGTTGACGCCTTTGATGGCGACTCAACTATTAAAAGCTTTTTCTTTCCCATGTGAGAATATACTACTCCTTTCGGTATCATGTCCGATAACAATATATGCTATATGCGAAATTCTATTCCGCCAAAAACTTCTAATATTTAAAATACTACAAAAAAATAAAATTGTCAACTGAT
>CAZWCO010000155.1:0-3840 GCA_964632665.1 uncultured Lachnospiraceae bacterium
TAACTGAAAAGACAACCACTTCAGCTGCATGTTATCAAATACATATTATAATATAAATGTCATAGCTTTAGAGTTATATGAGGTGGTAAAATGTTTACGAACAAGCACTATATACTTGCAATATGGAGAGAAGGAAGCTTTTCCAAGGCGGCAGAGCGTCTTTATATTTCTCTGCCATCACTAAGTGCGTCAGTAAAAAGAATTGAAGAAAAAATTTCAGTACCTGTTTTTAATCGTTCAACTACACCGGTTTCTTTGACAGAGGCAGGTGAACAGTATGTCAAATATGCACTTGAAATTGAAGAAAAAGAAAAAGATTTTGAGAGGTATATTGCTGATTATACTAATCTGCTCACAGGCTCTGTAAGAATTGGCGGAAGCAGCTTTTTTTCATCTTTCATGCTACCTTTTATGATTTCTGAATTTAATAAAAAGTATCCCAATGTAAATTTTGAGGTTTTTGAAGACAGTACAAAAAATTTGATAGAAAAGCTTGCTCTTGGAAATCTTGATATTATAATTGATAACGCTGTAATAAATGATGAAACTACAAGCTCTGTCGTGTGTACTTCGGAAACGCTACTATTAGCGGTGCCTCGTGACTGGGAGGTGAATGAAAAACTAAAGGATTACCGCCTTACAGCTAAGGACGTAAAAAAAGGAAAGCATTTGTCTCAAAAGTTTAGCGTAAGTCTTAAGGATTTTTCAGAGTATGACTTTATATTGCTTAATCCTGAAAATGATACGGGAAGGCGGGCAAAGGAGTTGTTTGAAAAGCATAGTATTAATCCGAGAACATCCTTTTTCCTTGACCAGCAGGTTACGGCGTATAACATATCTGTTACCGGAATGGGAATTTCCTTTGTAAGTGACACTTTAGTAAAGTACATGGGAGCTGAAACAGGACTATATTATTATAGGCTTTCGGACAAAGAAATATCAAGAAACATTTACTTTTGCAAAAAGAACAACCATTATATGTCTTATGCATGTCAGAAGTTTATAGAATTTAATACTAACAAATAAAGAGGCTGAGTATCAGCCTCTTTATTTGTTAATTTTATTCTTTAAGAACTTAATAAAATGCTCCAGATTGCCGTATTCCGCTTGCTTTTTATAGAACGCATACACAGTTTGTCTTACATTAAAGTCTGTCACATTAAGATAGCTGATATCCTTTTGTTCTGCCATCTCACCTCGTCCTATACCTATTCCCACTCCTGATACAAGACATTTCTTATAGCAAAGAACATCGTTTGTTGATACGACAATATTTGGTGTAAAGCCGGCATTTTTGCAAAATTTCATAAGAATTCTATGCAAGCAGCTTTGTTCACCCATGGATAGAAAAGGTTCCTTTGAGAGGTTTTCCAAAGTAAGCTTTTTCTTGCAAAGAGGGTTATTTGAGGATGCCATTAGCTTAATGGGCATGCTGCAAAGCTCAAAGCTTTCATAATCTGTGTAGATATCCGGTTGGTCATCAATTACTATATCATAGCTTTCGTAGTCTGTTTCGCTAAAATCAAAAACAGTTTTAAAAGACAGGTGAGGATGCATTGTTTTATACTCAACAATATAATCTGTAATTATGCTTCTCATGGCACGGACAAGGAGCTTGATTTCACGGGTGTCTTCTTCCGGAACAGTAAGTATGCTTGTTATCTGGTTAAGCTCATTAAAAACAAGGGAAAGGGATTGCTGAAGCTTTTTACCTTTTTCATTCAGCATAATCTTGTTAGGAGATCTGTCAAACAGTTCACATCCAAGCTCCTTTTCAAGACGTCTTATTGAGGCGGAAACAGAGGTTGTGGGTACCATGTATTTTTGTGCTGTTAAAGAAAAATTTTCTGTCTTCGCACTTTCATAAAAATATTTTAGTTGTAGTATTTCCAAAATAATCACTCCTTAATCAATTACATTATACTACACTTTTAAAAATGGTGCAAGTCTATTTTATTTAATTATTTACATTTTAGTATATTTTTGCTAAACTGTTAAAGAAATTTCTTTTACTGTGCCTCGTACACAAAAGGGAGCGGCTATATTTATGGTATGTAATGAATTATTTAAGGAAATAAGCTATCGTCCTGCTATGGAGTACTCTGAAAAAAACTTCGAGCTTTTAGATGCAATGAACAGGATATATAAAGAAAACGGTTTGCCCCTGTTAAAGCCGGAGCGGGCATTAATAGGCTCGGATGCTGCATATATTTCTGCAAAGGGAATTCCGTGTGTTGATGGTATTGGCACAGAGGGCGGAAACATTCACTCTCATGACGAGTACATAAAGCTCAAATCCTTAGCCCAGTCTGCAAAAAGAATAGGTGCGGTAATTTATAGTATTTAAAAAAATATCCGATGTGGGAAAACATCGGATATTTTTTATCTTTTAGGAAATTACTACTTTTAAGTTGTAATTTCCTAAAATACAAAAAAGTCTACCTATGGAAGTGAGCTGCTAAAGCGACAGTCACGATAGTGACTTTTTTACAAGTCAAGGATTTTTCCTTCTGTTGAAATGGTTACAACTCTCCATGGAATAAACTTGCCGCTTGTTATAAGTGCGTTCTTAACTGCGTTTTCAATGCCGCCGCAACAGGGAACTTCCATGCGCGCAACTGTAACGCTTTTAATATTGTTGTTTGCAATTATGGCTGTAAGCTTCTCCGTATAGTCACCCTCGTCAAGCTTTGGACAGCCGATAAGTGTGATATGGTTACGGATAAATTCATTGTGAAAGTTACCGTAAGCAAAGGCTGTACAGTCTGCTGCAACTAAAAGATTTGCGTTTTCAAAATATGGCGCGTTAACCGGTACAAGCTTAATCTGTACAGGCCATTGTGAAAGCTGACTTTGTACAGGTGTATCGGACACAGAACAGTCACATTGTTCTCTCTTGATTGTCTTTGAGTTAGTGCCGGGACAGCCGCAGGGAAGAGGAGCTGATGCTTTCTTTCCCTTAGCCGCAAGAACTGCTGCCTCGTCATATGCAGGAGCTTCACGCTCTTCAAAGGTAATTGCGTCCACGGGGCATGCGGGCAGGCAGTCGCCAAGTCCGTCACAGTAGTCTTCACGTGTAAGCTTAGCCTTTCCGTTTATCATTTCAATTGCGCCCTCGTGGCACGCAGCGGCACATGCACCGCAGCCGTTACATTTTTCTTCATTTATTTTTATAATTTTTCTTATCATTTTATATTCTCCTTTTTTTGATTGACTTCGTACCTTAATTATAGTATAATAAATTTAATAATTCGGTTGTTTTTACAACAGAAAGTGTGAAATTATGAAAAATTATATTAATATTTTGAAAAAAACTCAGCTTTTTGCCGGTGTAAGTGACGATGAAATTAATTCTATGCTTGCCTGTCTTGGAGCGAAAAAGCGGAGTTATAAAAAAGGTGAGTATGTTATAAGACAGGGAGAAAGCCTTGAGTCTATTGCTGTTTTGGTTGAGGGAAATCTTCATATACAAAAGGATGATTTCTGGGGTAACAGAAGTATTATAAATGTAATTGGAATTGGCGAGATGTTTGGCGAAGCGTATGTGTCTCATGACAGCGGCAGCGTGCTTAATGATGTGGTTGCAACATGTGATAGTACGGTAATTTTCTTTAATGCCGTCCGCATTATGACCACATGCTCCTCTGCGTGCCCCTTTCATGCAAAGGTTGTTGAAAATTTGTTCTTTGCAATCTCTGAAAAAAACAGGAAGCTTGTACAAAAGCTTGGGTTTATTTCACAGCGTTCCACAAGACAAAAGCTCATGGCATATCTTTCGGAGCAGGCAAAGGAGAAGAAAACCGACGCTTTTGAAATTCCCTTTAACCGTCAGCAGCTTGC
>CAZWCO010000156.1:0-3817 GCA_964632665.1 uncultured Lachnospiraceae bacterium
GAGTATGTTGACAAGGAATTCGGAACAGGCTGTGTTAAAATTACACCTGCTCACGACCCTAACGACTTTGAAGTAGGACTTCGCCATAATCTTGAACAAATCAAAGTCCTCAACGATGATGCAACCATAAATAGCTATGGCGGCAAGTACGAGGGCATGGACAGGTACGAAGCTCGAAAGGCAATGGTTAAAGACCTTGAAGACCTTGGTCTTCTTGTAAAGGTAGAGCCTCACAGTCATAATGTTGGCGTATGCTACCGCTGCGGAACAACTGTTGAGCCAATTATATCAAAGCAATGGTTTGTTAAAATGAAGCCACTTGCAGAGCCTGCAATTGAAGCGGTTAAAAACGGAGATACCTCATTTATTCCTGAAAGATTTACAAAGACATATATGAACTGGATGGAAAATGTGCTGGATTGGTGTATTTCAAGACAGCTCTGGTGGGGACACAGAATACCTGCCTTTTACTGCGAGTCTTGCGGCGAGACAACTGTTTCAAAAGAAGATATAACAGTATGTCCTAAGTGCGGCGGCAAGGTACATCAGGACGAGGACGTGCTTGATACCTGGTTCTCATCTGCACTATGGCCATTCTCAACTCTCGGCTGGCCTGAAAAAACAGAGGACCTTGACTACTTCTATCCAACAAGCGTGCTTGTGACAGGCTACGATATAATTTTCTTCTGGGTATCACGTATGATTTTCTCAGGCCTTGAGCATACAGGAAAATCGCCTTTTGAGCACGTGTTCATTCACGGTCTTGTACGTGACAGCCAGGGCAGAAAAATGAGTAAGTCACTTGGTAACGGCATTGACCCACTCGAAATAATTGACAAATACGGAGCTGACGCTCTCCGCTTTACCCTTGCAACAGGTAATGCACCGGGTAATGACATGCGTTTTTATATGGAAAGAGTTGAAGCAAGCCGTAACTTTGCAAATAAGATATGGAACGCATCAAGATTTGCACTTATGAACCTTACTGTTACAGAGAATAAGCTTCCGTCAGCAGATAGCCTTGAAATTTCTGATAAGTGGATACTTTCCAAATACAACAAGCTCGTAAAATCCGTAACAGATAATCTTGACAAGTTTGAGCTTGGTGTTGCACTTTCAAACCTTGACAGCTTTATCTGGGACGACTTCTGTGACTGGTACATTGAGCTTGTAAAAACAAGACTTTTTGATAAGGAAAGCGAAAGCGGAAAGACAGCACAGTACGTTCTCACGTACGTTCTTTCAAACACAATGAAGCTGCTCCATCCGTTCATGCCATTTATAACAGAAGAAATATGGTTACACCTTCCCCACGAAGGCGAAAGCATAATGATAAGTGACTGGCCTGTATATAACGAGAGCCTTGACTTCAGCGATGACGAGGTTAAGATGCAGCTAATAATGGACGCAATTTCAGCAATCAGAAATCGCAGACTTGAAATGAATGTCCCGCCGTCAAAGAAGGCTAAGGTTATTATCGTTACAGACCAGGCAGAAGTGTTTAAGAAAGGCGCATCATTCTTTGAAAAGCTTGCATCTGCTTCAGAGGTCGAAGTTAAAGATAATAAAGACGGCATTGACCCAAGCGCAGTACACATTGTTGTACCGTCAGCAGAAATTTTCCTTCCTATGGATCAGCTTGTAGACCGCGAAAAAGAGCTTGCAAGACTAAACGAAGAAAAGAAACGTCTTGAAGGCGAGATTAAACGTGTTGAAGGTAAGCTTTCGAACAAGGGCTTTGTTGACAAAGCACCTCAAAGCGTAGTTGACCAAGAAAGAGAAAAGGGCGAAAAGTACAAAGAAATGCTTAATAAGGTACTGGAAACAATTAATTCTTTGTAATATGAATAAAAAGGCTATTTATAAAGTCAGCCTTTGAAATCCAATAGGGATGGATAAAAATAGTGCAGAACGGACGAAATGAAGTACTATGTGGCAAGAAGCCACATAGTACCTTGCCTGACGGCGTATGCTTATACGCCGAATGGTTCAGTGAGTTCGTAGTTCAATTGAACGGTCTGTGCATTTTTAAACATCCCTTTTTGAAAATGAGGACACACTATGAATGAATATAGGAAAGGACTAAAGGACGGCCTCCCCATTTGTCTTGGATACATTTCTGTATCCTTTGCATTCGGTCTTGCAGCAACAGCAGGAGGCTTGTCTAAGCTCTATACACTTTTAATATCAATGACAAATCTCACAAGCGCAGGACAGTTTGCAGGAATTGAGATTATAAAGGAAAACGGCGGTCTTTTTGAGCTTGCATTTGCGAGCCTGATTATAAACCTGAGATATCTTCTCATGTCCCTGTCACTTTCCCAGAAGGTTGACCCCAAAATTTCCACTCCAAAAAGACTTCTTATGTCCTTTGGCATAACAGACGAAATTTTTGCACTTTCAATGCAGCGTTCGGGAAAAGTGAGCTTTAAGTACTTTTTAGGTCTTATGACACTGCCCGTTGTGGGATGGTCATCAGGCACTTTCTTTGGTGCTTTTGCAAGCGGAATACTACCCGATGGCATAAGAATTGCACTTAGTATGGCAATATACGCAATGTTTATTGCAATTATTGTACCACCTGCAAAAAGGTCAAGACAAGTTCTTTGGGTAATTCTGATTGCCATAGTCATCAGCTCATTTATTTCATTCACCCCTGTGCTAAGCTCTATTTCTGCCGGATGGAGAATTATTATTTCAACAGTTATTGCAGCCGGTATAGGAGCATTTATGTACCCTGAAACAGAGGAGGCAGAAAAATGACAGGTAAAAAGCTTATTCTTGCACTCTTAATTATGGCAACTGTTACATATATTATCCGTCTTTTGCCACTTACGTTTTTCAGACGCAAAATAACCAATCCTTATATACGCTCATTTTTAAACTTTGTACCCTTTGCAGTTCTGGGTGCAATGACCTTTCCCGATGTTCTGTCGTCAACAGGAAATGTAATCTCTGCATTGCTTGGAGTTATAACAGCCTTTGTACTGTCATACATGGGAAAGGGGCTTCTTACAGTTTCACTTATCTCGTGCGCTGTTGTATATTTGATTAATCTTCTTTAAGAAAGGAAATAAATTATGAGTCTTAATACATCACAAAAAATTAAATGTCCCTCCTGTAACAGTCTTCAGGAAATGACCGTTTGGGACTCAATAACTGTCAAGGACAGCAAGGACCTAAAGGCTGACCTGCTAGCCGGTAAAATAAATATTTTTACATGCCCGTCATGCTCACACTTCGGTCTTGTGCCAACTCCCCTTCTTTATCATGATGAGGAGCAAAAGCTTATGATTTCCTTTACACCCTGTAACGATATAGCTCTTAAAACAAGACTTTACAATAATGTGTGTGAAAGCTCCAAGGCATCAGGAGAGCTTGAGGCGTATGAGGAATACAATTTAAGATTTGTTTGCGACTACAATTCTCTTCTTGAAAAAATACTTATTTTTGATGCATGCCTTAATGACAAAGCAATAGAAGTAATTAAGCTTCTTATTCTGGCGCAGAATCCCGAAAAACAAAATAACCGAACATGTATGTTCGGCAAGAAAAATAAAGATGGATTAGAGTTTATGATACAGGACACAGAAGAAAACATGATATATACATCTCAGGTACCTTATGAAACCTATGAAACAATCTGGCAGCAACTACGCTACTCCGGAGTAAAGCCGTATAGCTTTGGATGGGAAATGGTAGATGCTGAATATGCTGCATCACTTTTAGATGGTATTAATAATTAAAAAGTGGACAAAGAACAAGGGGATGTAAAAAAAGTCCAGATCGTTAAGTGGCAGTATCACTTAACAATTTA
>CAZWCO010000157.1:0-3815 GCA_964632665.1 uncultured Lachnospiraceae bacterium
ATGTTGGAATTTATATAGGCAACAACTGCTTTGTTCACGCACCTAGCACAGGGGATGTTGTAAAGGTTTCAAGCCTTTCGGAAAGCTATTACAAAAGAGAATATGCCGGTGCAAAAAGAGTAACCGGAGAATAGGAGAATATGTATGAATTTAAAAGCAGGAGTGGGAAAGAAAAAAAGAAAACGAAGCGGCATTATAATGTGGATTGTAGCTGCCCTTTGTGTAATTGCGCTTGCTCTTATTGTTTATAACATCATAATGTCAAACTGGTGGTACGTTATAAGCTATGTAATCGGTATTATACTTGGTGTGAGCTATATACTTGTAAGCCTTAACGAGCTTTATTCTACATGGATTGCAACAGACGGCAAGGACTTTACAATGCGCTGCTGGGAAACATGCTTTTTCCCTCACCAGACCTTTTCCAGTATAAAATTTGCAGGAGAGCTTTTACCTGCAAAGAACATAAGACTTCGTATTCCTGTAGAGGAAATAAAGTCAATAGTAATCGGCACAAAAAGCGTTATAAAGCGTACGGTAGAGGATGAGTCCTTTCTTGAGGCTGTTGCTCCTTACGAAAATGCAAGATACTCCTCTAACAACCGTGCTCTTGAAAAAATGGATATTCTCCATGTGGGAACACAGGATAATGACAGCGTGTTCATGTGTGTTGACGAGTTTGACGCAAAGGCTGTCATGAAGGTTGTACGTGCTCTTGAAAGTGCAAACCCCAATATTATGGTAAAATTAAACGGAAAGAAATACAGGAGCTACAAAAATTAAGTTCAATATATTTATATTAATTGTAAATATCCTATTGTTTACAACATGATTTTGCTATGATATAATTACAACAAGCAAAATCTATTTGCTCTCTGTTAATATGTATGTTGCTCCCCCGCAGCATACGAAACATTGCCGAAGGGGTGCTGCATATTATTTGCATCACCTCTTTGTTTTTTTAAGAATCAAGAAAGGATTTTTATATAAGATGAAGAAAAACTTTTATGCTGTAAAATGCGGCAGAAAAACAGGAATTTTTTCAACCTGGCAGGAATGCAGAGAGCAGATTGACGGATTCAGCGGTGCGCAGTTTAAAGGCTTTGAAAAACACGAGGATGCTCTTTGTTACCTGAACTCAGCACCAAAGGAGGATGCATCTCTTTGCGAGGCAGTTGCCTATACAGACGGAAGCTTTTTGCTTTCCGAAAATAAGTATTCCTTTGGCGTTGTATTTTTTAAGGGCGATGAGAAGCTTGAATTTTCAAAGAGCTTTGAGGACGCGGATATGGCACAGATGAGAAATGTGGCGGGGGAAATATCCGGTGCGGCATTTGCCATGGACTACTGTTTAAAAAACAACATTTCCTCTCTTGAAATCAGGTACGATTACGAGGGTGTGGAAAAGTGGTGTACAGGCGAGTGGCAAACAAACAGACAGGGCACGACTGAATATGCTGAATTTTATAATAAAATAAAAAACAAGCTGCATGTGGTATTTACAAAGGTTAAGGGTCATTCGGGGGACAAGTATAATGACCGGGCTGACGCACTTGCAAAAGCCGCCCTTGGAATTGTCTAAGCAGCCGAAAGGAACAAAATTATGGCTGAATTAAGGTATAACCCCCTACTTAACGACTGGATAATGATTGCGTCTCACAGACAGGCAAGACCGCAAATGCCAAAGGACTACTGTCCTTTCTGCCCGTCATTTGGCAACGTGCCCGAGTATGACGTGCTCAAGTACGATAACGACTTTCCGGCTCTATCCCAGACGCCGCCGCTAGTGGACGATGTAGCAACAGACTTTTTCAAAGTCCGTCCATCCTATGGCAAATGCGAGGTTATACTTTACTCTCCTGAACATACAACTACTCTTCCACAGCTTTCAAAGGAGCATATTACAAAGCTCGTTACTCTGTGGCAGGAAAGATTTGCAGAGCTTTCAAAGGATGAAAATATAAAATACATATTTATGTTTGAAAACAAGGGCGAGCCTGTTGGTGTTACAATGCCACATCCTCACGGACAAATTTACGGATACAGTCTTGTTCCCAAAAGAGTTGCGGAGGAGCTTTCAAACGGCAAAAAGCACTATGAAAAAACAGGCAAATGCCTTATCTGTGATATAATGGAGAACGAGGTTAAGGAGCAAAAACGTGTAATACTTGAAAATGACAGCTTTGTGACCATTCTACCTTTCTTCTCGGACTACCCATACGGAGTTTATATAATTGCAAAAAATCACGTGCAGAACGTATGTGAGTTTGATGAGAAAATGAAAGGCGATTTTGCAGATATTCTTAAGAAAACAACAGGAACTCTTGACAGCCTGTTTGACATGTCATTCCCTTATATGATGTGTCTTTACCAGAACCCTGTAAACAGCGAGGACATGTCCGACTACACACATTTTCACGTAAAATTCTATCCGCCAATGCGAAGCGCAGATAAAATCAAGTACAATGCGTCAAGTGAAACGGGAGCGTGGGCAAGCTGCAATCCCACATCACCGGAGGAAAAGGCAGAGGAGCTCAGAGCGGCGTACAAAAAGTTCATGGACTCACAAGGAGAATAATATGGAAATTAATGAAATGAAATCAATGTTCTTTGAGATTTTCGGAGAAGGCGGCGAGCTTCGTACATTTACATCTCCGGGACGTGTAAACCTTATAGGCGAGCACGTAGACTACTGCGGGGGACCCGTTCTTCCGGCGGCGCTTACAATGAAAACAACAATCCTTGCCCGAAAGCGTGAGGATAACAAGCTAAGACTTAAGGCTACTGACCTTGACATTTTAGTGGAGGCAGACCTTGACAAGTTAGAGGACTTTAAAGGTAAGCTTTCCTGGGGAGATTATCAGCTTGGAGTTGCCCTTGAGCTTATAAAGGACGGATATGACCTTTCGGGAGCAGACCTTTTGTATGACGATACCGTACCACACGGCGGCGGACTTTCTTCATCTGCCGCAATTGAGGTTTCAACGGCACTTTGCTTAAAAACCTTTGCAGACGAAAAGGCAGGCAAAAAGCCTGAAATTAATATGATAGACTTAGCTCTCATAAGCCAGAGAGCAGAGCATAATTTTGTTGGTGTAAACTGCGGAATAATGGACCAGTTTGCATCTGCAATGGGAAAAAAGGACCACGCAATTTATCTTAACTGCGGAACACTTGAGTACGAGCATGTACCGCTTGTTCTTAAGGACTCAAAAATCGTTCTTACAAACACAAATGTAAAACACTCACTTGGCAGCTCAAAGTATAACGAGCGCAGAAGCGAGTGTGAAGCAGGTCTCAAAGCCCTTAAAGGTGCAATGCCCGAAATTACACAGCTTGCAGATGTGACACCGGAGCAGTTTGAAGAGCATAAGGCTCTCATTGAGGACGAAACTGTAAGACGCAGAATAAAGCATGTAGTTTATGAGTGCGACAGGGTAAAGAAAAGTGTCATTGCAATGAAAGCAAATGACATAGAAACCTTTGGAAAGCTCATGTACGCATCCCATGACTCACTCCGGGACGATTACGAGGTAACTTGTCCGGAGCTTGACTTCTTAAGGGAAGAGGCAAGCAAACTATCCGGAGTTTTAGGCTCACGTATGACAGGTGCAGGCTTTGGTGGCTGTACAGTAAGCATAATCCGTGAGGACGCAATTGATACATATATCAAAACCGTTGGCGAGCTTTATAAAAACAAGTTTGGAATAGAAGCGTCCTTCTTCATAACCGAAGTAGGTGACGGAGGACGAGAGATATAAAAAAAGGGGATGTAAAAAAAGTCCAGATCGTTAAGTGGCAGTATCACTTAACAA
>CAZWCO010000158.1:0-3809 GCA_964632665.1 uncultured Lachnospiraceae bacterium
GGCTCATTCTTAAGAGCATCGGAAACTGCCTGTACATCTACTGTGCCGGCTATGTTTGTTCCGCACCAGCACACGAATACACCAATTCTTTGCATTTTGCCTTTTCCTCCTTATTTTGTATATTTTCTAAATGCGCTTACTATTGCCTGCTGTGGCATTTCTTCGTCTAAAATTTCCGGTATTTGCTCAGGCTTTAAGTGGTTTGCTCCTTGCTTTCGTACAGCTGCAAGCCTTACAGCCTCAACAAGCTTTGCAGGCTCAACACCTCTTGGGCAGCGGTCAACACATGCAAAGCATGTAAGACACTTGTAAATGCTCTTTGAGGCGAGGAGTGGCTCAATATCTCCGCTTTCTACCATGTATACGAACTGGTGCGGATGATATTCCATCTCGTCATATGCAGGACATGTGCCGGAGCATTTGCCGCAGCGCATACACTTTTTGGGATTTACACCGCTTATGCGAACTATTTCTTCCTTGTTTATGCTCACTTCAAATCCTCCTTTATACCAAATGCCTCTGCCATAAGCTCTGTTATATAAATAACAGGTACGGGAGGTCAGTTTATCTCAAGATTATATTTGCAAAGAGGACATGCAGTTACAATAAGGTCTGCACCTGCGTTTTGTGCGCTCTTTGAAACCTTGTTACTCTTTTCTTTTGCAGAATTTGGGTCCTCAAGTGCAATATAACCGCCGCAGCACTCGTTTCGCATAGGATACATGACGGGAGTGGCACCAAGAGCCTTTATAAGATTTTCAATAATTGTAGGATTTTCGCTGTCGTCCATTCTCATAACAGAGCCGGGACGTAAAAGAAGACAGCCGTAATATGCTGCAATCTTTTTGCCCTTAAGCGGGTTTGTAACCTTTTCTGCCACCTTGTCAAAGCCAACTACGTCACGAAGAAGCTCTAAATAGTGGAGCACCTTTGTCTCTCCTGTGTATGCTTCATCAAGATTCATGTAGTTGTTTGCACGGGTAGCAAACTCTTCATCTGTTGCAATTTGGGTGTTTGTCTGCTTTATAACATTATGACATGCAGAGCAAACAGATACAAGAGGTTGATTTTTTGTTTTTGCCTCGTTTAATGCTCTTAAGGAAGAAAGCTTTGTTGCAATTTCATCACGGGCGGTTGTAAATACGCCGCCGCAGCATTGCCAGTTTTCTATTTCCTCAAGCTCAACTCCTAAAATTTCAGCACATTTTCTTGCGTAAAGGTCTAAGTCCTTAGCCTTTGTTTTTAATGTACAACCGGGAAAATAGGATACCTTCATTTATATTTCCTCCAATCATACCATCTGTTCGGGATGGAAAACTTCGTCAAATTTCTCGCTTGTAAGGAATCCAAGCTCTACGCATGCTTCCTTAAGAGAAATATTATCTTTAAATGCTTTTTTTGCAGTCTTTGCCGCATTTTCATATCCGATATAAGGATTAAGTGCAGTAACAAGCATAAGAGAATTATGCAGGTTATGGTGCATCTTTTCTTTGTTTGCTTTTATTCCAACGGCACAGTTTTTATTAAATGATAAAATTGCCTCCGCAAGAAGTCTTGCAGACTGGAGAAAGTTGTAAATGCAAACAGGCATAAACACGTTAAGCTCAAAATTACCCTGTGACGCCGCAAAGCTTACTGCTGCATCGTTACCCATAACCTGAACTGCCACCATTGTAACAGCCTCGCACTGTGTAGGATTAACCTTTCCGGGCATGATTGATGAGCCGGGCTCGTTTTCAGGAATTAAAATTTCTCCAAGACCGTCTCTCGGTCCGCTTGCTAGCCAGCGCACATCGTTTGCAATCTTCATCATGTCGCATGCAAGCGCCTTTATTGCTCCGTGTGCAAAAACTAGCTCGTCCTTAGATGTAAGGGAGTGGAATTTGTTTTCTGCCGTAACAAATTTCTTGCCTGTTATGTTGCTTACCTTTTCTGCAACTACCTTTCCAAACTCTTTTGGAGCGTTAAGACCTGTTCCAACGGCTGTTCCACCAAGTGCAAGCTCACGAAGTGGCTCAAGGGATAGCTTAATAAGCTGAATATCCTTTTCAAGTGAGCTTCTCCAGCCGCTTATTTCCTGGCTGAATGTAATTGGAGTTGCGTCCTGAAGATGTGTTCTTCCGCTTTTTACAATTCCTTCATTTTCCTTTTCAAGTTTTTTAAATGTATCAATTAAGGTTTCAGCGGCAGGTATGAGCTTATCCTCAAGCATTAAAACAGCCGCAATGTGCATTGCTGTGGGGAATGTGTCGTTTGATGACTGACTCTGGTTTACATCATCGTTTGGATGTAAAATCTTAGCTCCTGCAATCTGGTTTCCACGGTTTGCAATAACCTCGTTTGCGTTCATGTTTGACTGTGTACCTGACCCTGTCTGCCATACAACAAGAGGGAAATTGTCATTTAAAGCACCGCTTATAACCTCGTCACATGCTTTAGAAATTGCGTTTAGCTTTTCCTCTGTCATTTTTTCAGGTCTGAGCTGGGCATTTGCCTCTGCTGCAGCCTTCTTTAAAATGCCGAATGCGTGAGTAATTTCACGTGGCATTGTTTCTATATCTACACCAATTTCAAAATTTTCGTGGCTTCTTTGTGTCTGTGCACCCCAAAGCTTATCTGCGGGCACCTTAACCTCACCCATTGAATCATGTTCTATACGGTATTCCATTTTTCTATCCCTTCCTCATATCTTTGTATGTTTAATTATTTCCTTAAGCTGATTTGCACTGCTTTGTAAAAGTCTTATTTCCATATCGTTAAGAGGAATCATAACCTTGCTTTGAATTCCCTTGTTTCCTACTGTGTGCAGAACACTCAGGCACACATCGTCAATTCCGTACTCGCCGTGCATCATGGATGAAACTGTCATTGTTGTGTCCATGCTGCCCATAAGGCATTTGCAAAGGTGACAAACTGACGCAGATACTGCGTAGAAGGTTGCACCCTTTCTTTCAATTACTCTTGCGCCTGATTTACGAACATACTCCTCTACCTCTGCTTTGTCAAGATTTGGTGCAACGCCGTCCTTGCCTGCAAAGGAATGAGCACATTCGTCAAGGGGTATATTTGAAATATTGGCAAGTGACCAGGGAATAAAGGATGAGTCCCCGTGCTCCCCAAGAACATATGCATGAACATTATTCTGGCTTATTGAGTAGTACTCTGAAAGACGTGCACGAAGACGTGCTGTGTCGAGGATTGTACCTGAGCCGATAATACGGTTTTCAGGAATATCCGAGCACTTGCAGAATACATAAGTAAGAACGTCAACAGGGTTACTTACAAGAACGTAAACTGCGTCCGGTGCATATTTTGTAATTTCAGGGATAATACTCTTAAGTACATCAATATTAACCTGAGCAAGCTCAAGGCGTGACTGTCCTGCTTTTCTTGGAAGTCCTGATGTAATAATAACTATATCAGAGCCTGCCGCATCTGAATAGTCGCCTGCATAAATAGAGCATGGCGTACAGAAGGGAATACCCTGCCTTATGTCAAGAGCTTCACCCATGGCCTTGGCATTGTTAATGTCAATCATAACAATTTCTGACGCCAGGCCGGATATGGTTAATGTGTACGCAATAGTTGAGCCTACGCTTCCGCTGCCGATAATTGTAATTTTGTTCATGATGTTCCTCCTAAATTTGTTATTTTTTTAACAAAGTTTGGCAAATCACACCTATTTCTCCTAATTGCCGAAAAAAATTATATCACAAAACCAAATGAATATCAAGGTTTTATTGAGTTTTGGTTAATCCTTACTTGAAATTTGGTATGTTTAAACATATTTTTAAGATTGACAAAAAAAA
>CAZWCO010000159.1:0-3792 GCA_964632665.1 uncultured Lachnospiraceae bacterium
AACCCGATTTTGTATCAAGCAAAAATCGGGTTCTTCTTCATCTTTATGAAATTTATAATAAAAACAAGTAATTTGGAAGGGGTATTGTTCCTCTTCCATTTCCATTTTGCCAGTTTTTTCAAATTCATAGTTGCAAATTTAAGCCTTACCCAGTTTGTTACCTGTGCAAGACCTGTGTATGGAGTATATCTCATTGAGTGCTTTTCTTTTGCATCCGCATACACTCTTTCAATTTTCTCTTTTCGTAATTTATATAAATCAGCATACTTGGGTGTATGCCGTATATCCTCTGCAAGCTTATTAAATTGTTAAGTGATACTGCCACTTAACGATCTGGACTTTTTTTACATCCCCGTACTTCCGAAGCCGCCATTTCTGATTCCATCAGCTTCATCATCAACGGTAATACCAAATGGCATAAATATGCCCTGTGCAAAACCGTCACCGGCTTTCACGCTCACGGTTTTGTTTTCGTTTGTACAGTTTGTCATTTTAATCATAATATGACCTTCGTTGTCACTTCCAAAATAATCGCTGTCTATCACGCCAACTGTATTGTTAAGCTGCAGGCGGAACTTAAATCCAAGACCGCTTCTCGGATAAATCATAAGCACCCAGCCCTCATCTATTTTGGCTCTTATTCCTGTGGGGATTTTAATTGTTTCGTTTGGGGCAAGAGTAATGTCAAAGGGTGCTTTAAAATCGTACCCCGCAGAGCCTTTTGTTGACCTTGTGGGAAGTGTTATATTTTCATAAATAGCAGAAGAGTCTCCAAAGCTTTCATCAAAATCTTTAGTAAACTGTTCCTTAGAAACCTTCATAAACTGTGCAATCTTGTTCATTTGTATCTATTCCTTTCAAAACCTTGTATCCTGAAAATATATTACTATAAAAACATGTTTTTGTCAAGCTAAATAAAGAGTATAAGACTTACCGCCATTACCGCCATACCAAGTATGACGCTTAGAATTGTAAGCTTGCTTTTTTCGTGCTCTCTTGCCATGGGAAGCAGCTCCTCTATGGAAATAAATATCATAATGCCGGCAACAATCCCAAAAAGAATTCCAATTACTGCGTCAGTTAAAAAGGGACGAAGCACAAGATAGCCGATAATTGCACCCAAAGGCTCTGTAAGCCCAGAGAAAAAGGAAAGTAAAAATGCATCTTTTCTTTTTCCTGTGGCATAAAAAAGGGGAAGTGCCGTGGCAATTCCTTCAGGAATATTATGTATTGCAATTGCAATTGCAATCATTATTCCCACATTTATGTCCTTGTAAGAGGATGTAAAGGTTACAATTCCCTCAGGAAAGTTATGTATTGCAATTCCAAAGGCAGTTATAACACCCATTTTTTTAAGCTCATTTGTTTTTTTATCCTCGCCCGGCGTGCCAATGTCGCCTTCTGCAGTTGGGATTAAGTAATCAATTAATGAAATTATTGCAATCCCTGCAAAAAAGGCGATGGTGGCGTATAGGTTTCCTTTCATTTCTCCGTAAGAAATACATAAATAATCAATAGACTTTGCATATAACTCCACCATAGAAACATATATCATTACCCCTGCAGAAAGCCCCAGGGAGCAAGCAAGCATTTTTGTGTTCGTCTTTTTTACAAACAATGCAATAACGCTTCCAAGTACAGTTGCAAGACCTGCACCGAAGGTTAATAAAAGTGCATAAATTTCTGTGCTGTTCATATACTTTCAACTCCTTATAGATTTCTCCGTTATTATAATATGACAGGAAATTTGTTTTGCTAATATGTACAACGGCACTCTTTATACCCTTAAAAATGTGGGTATCTTCAACAAAACAAAAAAATATATAGGTTTTTATAAGTTTTCTGTTGACAAAAAGGAAAATATAATGTATAATGTGTAAAGTGTTAAACCTTTACAGCAAAATGAGGGTGATAATTAATGAGTAAGAACCTGAGCATTAGTCTGCTTATGGATTTTTACGGGCAGCTTCTGACACCAAAGCAGCTTGAAGCACTTGAGTATTATTATAATGATGACTTATCTCTGGCAGAAATTGCAGACCAGATGATAATAAGCCGTCAGGGTGTCCGCGACTTTATTAAAAGAGGAGAAAAGCAGCTTCTTGAATTTGAAGAAAAGCTTGGACTCGCAGAAAAGCTTGAAATAATAAAGTCAAAAATTGAAGAGATAGATACACTTGCAGATAATATTGCATATATATCAGGCGACAGCACTCATATCCGTAAGCTAAAAGAGCTGACGGAGGAGGTTGTCCAGCAGCTGTAATTGAATTGAGGTGACATAGGTGGCATTTGAAAGCTTGGGAGATAAGCTTCAGGTAGTTTTTAAAAAACTGAGGGGTAGAGGAAAACTAAGTGAAAAAGACATCAAAGACGCAATGAGAGAAGTAAAGCTTGCACTTCTTGAAGCCGATGTCAACTTTAAAGTAGTAAAGCATTTTGTAAATTCCGTTTCTGAAAAAGCAGTTGGTCAGGAGGTTATGGAGTCCCTTACCCCCGGTCAGCAAATAGTAAAGATTGTAAACGAAGAGCTTACCACCCTTATGGGCGGTGACTGTTCAAGACTTGAATTTGATAATAAGCCGCCAACAGTATTCATGATGTGCGGTCTTCAGGGTGCAGGTAAAACAACTGCCACAGGAAAGCTTGCAAAGCATCTTATAAAATCCATGGGCAAAAGACCACTTCTTGTTGCGGCTGACGTTTACAGACCGGCAGCTGTTAAACAGCTTCAGGTCCTTGGAGAACAGGTAAATGCCGCAGTATTTTCTATGGGTACGGATGTAAGCCCTGTGGAAATAGCAAAAAAAGCAGTTGAGCATGCAAAAGTTCACGGCAATGACCCGGTTATAATAGATACAGCCGGCAGACTTCATATAGACGAAGAGCTTATGGATGAGCTAAAATCCATAAAGGACGCCGTAACCCCACGTGAAATACTTCTTGTAGTAGACGCAATGACCGGTCAGGACGCAGTTAATGTGGCAGAGAGCTTTAATCGGGAGCTTGATATTACAGGTGTAATTCTCTCAAAGCTTGATGGTGACACACGAGGCGGTGCGGCACTTTCCGTAAAGCATGTTACAGGAAAGCCAATAAAGCTTGCATCGGTTGGTGAAAAGCTAAGTGACCTTGAACCATTTTATCCCGATCGTATGGCATCAAGAATACTTGGTATGGGAGATGTTTTAAGCCTTATAGATAAAGCACAGGAAGTCATTGACGAGGAAAAAGCAGCAGAGCTTGAAAAGAAAATCAAGCAAAGCACCTTTGACCTTGATGATTTTCTTGAACAGTTTAAGCAGATACGTAAAATGGGCTCAATTGCACAAATTATGGGAATGCTTCCTGGCGTTGACAAAAAAATGCTTGAGGCAGTTGACACAGAAGAAAACGAAAAACGCCTTGTGCATATAGAGGCAATTATCCAGTCCATGACAAAAGAAGAAAGACAAAAGCCTCAAATTATTGGTGCAAACCGTAAAATCCGTATTGCAAAAGGCAGCGGTACAAGAGTTCAGGATGTAAATCAGCTTTTGAAGCAGTTTGCAGATATGCAAAAGATGATGAAGCAGTTTTCCGGTGGCAAGCAGCAAAAGATGCTTAAACGCCTACGTAAATTCCGTTAAAAATGGATAATATTCATTTTAAATATTAAAATTCTCTTAAGGGAGGTGAAACAACAATGGCGGTTAAAATCAGACTTAGAAGAATGGGTGCAAAGAAGGCTCCTTTTTACAGAGTAGTTGTTGCCGATTCCCGCTATCCACGTGACGGTAGATTTATCGAAGA
>CAZWCO010000160.1:0-3768 GCA_964632665.1 uncultured Lachnospiraceae bacterium
GGATTTGAGTATTATGCAGTAAATTTATACAAAGAAATAAAAGCAGAAATAAAAGCAAAAGGAAGCACAGTTATAAAAGATTTTTAGTTTACAAAGGAAAGGAAGAACTTATCTGTGGATATGTCCGGGGACAGACGAATACTCAAAGGTATTTTCAAGAGGTATAAAAATACTGACGCTGAAGTAATAAATACTAACCCTAAGTGTGAAATGTGGGCAGAGCGAGACACTTTAATAGGTGTGCTGCGGAATGTAAATCAGCTGTCTGTTTGCCTTTCAAATAATTTTTACCACATACCTGCAAAATATATAAGTGAATATAATCTTCCTGTTAAGTGGGTGGGAATATATCAGTCCAAGAGTCTTTTCGGCAGGGAAGCAGGTATACGCTACATTGGCAAGGTAAAAGATTATAAATGTGTCCACAGACGCCTTATTACAGAAATCCCTAAAGACTCAAACGAATACTATTACAGGTTTAACGTTGAGAAATGGACAAAGCTTGATAATGTGATAGAGGGAAAGGAAGTAGGCTTTATACGCATTTTCACAAATTACCAAATGCTGCTTGCAAGCCTCGAGGTTCCACAGCTTATGCTGTCTAACCGCTTTGAGCATGAAAAGTATTTTGAACTTAAAAATGCCATACTGACCGTGCAGAAAAATCCTGAACTTGTACCTGTCAAAATGGCATGGAATGAATTTGATTTATATATAGAGCTTGATGATATTCTTCTTATGAAAAGAAGTCGTTTGATTAACATTTTCCCCGTATACGATTTTCTTGAAATGCCTCTTACGGCATTTGGTGCTATACGACACAGTATGCAAAGCTTATAGGTGTATAATGCTGCCCGGCGGACACAGGGTAAGACTTCCTCGCTTTCTTATAGAAGCAAGACCCGGGCAAATTGTAATTTTGCTTTTTGCGTGTGACCTACCTGCAAGGTCGTAAATTTCAGAAAGTGACATTTCTGTGTTGAAATCCGAGGAATATATACAAAACCTATCTGTATACAAGGTTTCGTCCTCCGTTATAATAATTGAGGGAGATTTTTTAAAGCTATTGAGAGGCTTGACGCTGCTTGAAAAGACAGTACAGTCAGCCTTTAAGTACTCATATGCCTTTTCTGTGACAGAGCTGTCAACTCCAACAGAGGTATCATTAAATTCTTCATTGAAAAAGCGTAACACATCTGTAAGACCGGAAAAGTCTTCTATCTTTACAACAACGTTTTTCACCCTTGAAATAATTGATTTCAAGGGTGTTTTTTTGTTGGCGCTTATTACGAGGGTGTCATGTGACGGCATTTTAAGGAGCGTACTGTCCGTAACATACAAAATTCTGTTTGTATCTGTCTTTATAAGTACGCTGCTGTTTGCCGGAAAATCCGGATTACTGTAAAAGGTAAGCTCACATATGGGATTTCCGTTTTTTCGGATTGTAGATTTCTTGCCCGGCAGGCAGGAAATGATATTCCCCGGATCTTCATCAAAAGCCGATGCAAATAACTGTTTTATATTAGTTGATGTAAAACCCGGGACTTCTAAATGCTCATATCCGTTTATAAGGGATTTAAGGCATGAAAATATAAAAGCCTGTGGAGGTGTATTCTCCTGAAAACACGCTTCGTCAATAATAATATCTGCATCTCCCGATACAATTCTTATACCGGAGGATAGTGTGTATAAGGCTTCTGTGTTCATAAAAACCTCCTAAATGTCAAGATAGCAAATTACAGTTCCTGCAACATTCATAAGCACGCCGTAAAGGGTAAGAAGGGAAAGCCCCACAGGGTAGCCTTCTTTTTTTATGCGTGATGCACAGATTATAAAAAGTGCAAGAGGCAGACAATCGTTTGTGTACCTGTTACCAAACTGCCAACCGCCCATGGTTTTATGAAGCGTAATACAAATAAGCTCTGCTAAAATTATAAATATTGCTACGGTTTTTATTTTTGTGTTTATACGCAAATTTTTAAAATACGTATAAATACAGTAAGCAAATACGGGACTTGCAATAAAAATATTCATGCCGTTAAACCTTGGCATTTGAAGAGCACCATTTTCTAAAACTGACGGAGGCTTTATAAGAGAGTAAAGGTTTTGTTTAAGATAGCGGATATTAAATTGACCGTAGGGTGCTTCGGTAAATTCCGGCAAATAATTATGTCCAAACTCAAAGATGTTTCCAAAGCGGGCAAAATTAAGCCACATATAAAATGCTCCAACAACTGCCGCACCGGCAAAAATATAAGGCTTTTTAACAAGATTTTGGAAACTTGAACCCTCACATAAAATCATGCACAGAAGAGGGAAGTATAATATTTGAAAAGGTCTGCAGCCTACTGCAAAGGCAAGAAATAAAAAGGACAAAAATCCTTTTTTCATTTTTGCAAATACAAGAGATGCCACAGTACACGTAAAGCACATATTTTGCGCAATAAACCACACCCACGCATTTACTGACACAAATAGCATATTTGAGCCAACTGTCATTGCAAGGGACAGAACAAAAGAAAACTTTTCACTTAAATTATATAGCTTCCCGAGCTTATAGCAAAGGCACGCCCCTCCAATTGCCGAGGAAAGAGCAATAAGACCTTCCGGCACAGGAAGACCGAACAAAACAAAAATAAAATAAACAACTGCCGGAAACTGAGGAAAGCTTACAAAAAATCTGTAATCGTATTCCGCAAGCTCCAGATGGCTGTATCCTCTTCCCAAATCAAAGCTTCCGTCACGCCAGGCCTGGGCCTGAAGCACGTATGAGTTATAAGGATTTGGGGACAAAGGGGAGTTCCCTGAAAAAATCCATATAACCAAATGAATTATTATTACAACTGCGGCGATATAAAAATAATTTATATCGCCGCAGGTTATATTAATTTTCTTTTTCATTATACATTAAACCGGAACAGAACAATGTCTCCGTCCTTCATAACATATTCCTTGCCTTCTGAGCGGACAAGTCCCTTTTCCTTTGCCGCTGCCATTGTACCACATTCCATAAGGTCATTGTAGGCAACAACCTCAGCTCTTATAAATCCACGTTCAAAATCTGTATGAATTTTACCTGCAGCCTGTGGTGCTTTTGTACCGTTGGTAATAGTCCATGCACGAACCTCCGGCTCGCCTGCCGTCAAGTAGCTGATTAGTCCAAGAAGCTTGTAGCTTGCCTTTATCAGCCTGTCAAGACCTGACTCTCTCATTCCAAGCTCCTCAAGGAACATTTGCTTTTCCTCGCCCTCTAGCTCTGAAATTTCTTCTTCTATACGTGCAGAAACCACCATAACCTCGGAGTTTTCCTTTGTGGCAAATTCTTTAACACGGTTTACAAAAGGATTGTTTTCTAAATCCTCTGCCATATCCCCCTCTGCCACGTTTGCAGCATAAATAACAGGCTTCATGGAAATAAGAGCAATTTCTTTCATAATAGCAAGCTCTTCTTCTGTGTATTCAAGGCTTCTTGCAGGATTTCCTTCCTCAAGTGCTGCCTTTACACGCTCTAAAAGCTCAAGCTCTGTGGCAAGGGCTTTGTTTCCCTTCATTGCCTTTTTTGTTCTGTCAATTCTGCGCTCAATCATTTCTACATCGGAAAAAATAAGCTCAAGATTAATTGTTTCAATATCACGTATGGGGTCAATTGAGCCCTCTACGTGAGTTATGTTTTCGTCCTCAAAGCAGCGTACAACGTGTACAATTGCATCAACCTCACGGATATGTGAAAGGAACTTGTTACCAAGGCCCTCGCCCTTGCTTGCGCCT
>CAZWCO010000161.1:0-3748 GCA_964632665.1 uncultured Lachnospiraceae bacterium
TCCCCACAATAAAATTTTTGTACCGTTTGGAAGTGTAAACAAGAAGTTGCGATATTCTAAACTTCCAATGGGCTGCAGAGCTGCAATACCCGGGTCTTTTAAGCAAAATTCATTGCCTTCTACACGCTTGCACAAATCATTAAAACCTTGTCCAAGATTAGTGTGTCTTCCATAGAGTGCACGAATCTTTACATCACCAAAATCAAGTTCATTGTCAGGATACATTGGGTAAATTAATGACGGAGTGTAATTGAGCCATTTAGCAAGAGGCATCGCTGTCTGATCGCCGCAAAGAACCTTTGGCTCAAATTTTTTTATCAATCTTGGAATATCTGTAATGTGATCCCAATGGGCATGACCAAGGCATATAATGTCACAGTTTTCTACATTCTCCCAAGTTAAATCTGTTCCGGCACACTCTGTGATATACGGGTCTGTAACCACAGTTAAATCATTAAAGCGCATTTCAAAAGAGGTTACTGCTAACCACTTAATTGAAAAACCAAGCTTTTTATTCATAATATATCCCCCTTAAATTTTATAATTTTTTTGATTATAATAGCATAGTTGGTAGGTTTTGTCAAGCCTGTATCACGTGTAGTTTTAAATATTCTTAATAAACTGCCTGGGTGTAATTTTAAATGTCCTTTTAAAGCATTGGATAAAGGAGCTGCTGTCACTAAAGCCACAGGATACGGCTGCATCGTATTCAGTTTTCCCTTCCAAAATTAGTTTTATGGCATTTCTTAAACGGCAGTTAATTACATATTCATGCACAGTTTTTCCTGTATATTTTTTAAACCCGGTCATTAAGGTTGTTCGTCCTATGTGCACCATATCGGCAAGTTCTTGTGCAACTATTTTTTCCATATAATGCTTGTTTATATAAATTAACGCATCGTAAATAGGTTCAGGAATTGTTTTCGCTTGTGTATTATGATTTTTTGAAATATCATCTATATACGAAAGTAAGTAAAAAACCAAAAATCTTTTCCGGATAATGCTTTTTTCATTATCTATGGATTCAATTATATTTTTGCAGATTTCTTTTTCTTCCAGACTAATTGAAAAAACTGCACCTTGTTTTCCAAACACAGACAATAAGTTCATAGTCTGTATATCATAACTTCGAATAAAATCTTCCGAAAACATCAAAAACAGACTGCTATATAATACATCCGACTTACATGCAACAAAATGCGATGTATCAGGTTTAGCAAGAACAATCTTGCAATCTGTCCCCTCCACTATTTGATTTGAAACAAGAACTTTCACATCTCCTGACAGAATTAAGTTTATTTCGTAAAAATCATGCTCGTGAAAATCCGTAACTGAAGTTTTATATCTATCACGTTTTTCTACACACACATCTGTCCAATTTGTACCATATGAAAGATCATGCAATGTATTTTTCATACTTTTCTTCCCTCAAATTATTTATTACATTCCAATTACCCAAAAAGATAACGAAGCCCATCCTGTATGTGAAGATCCCACCATTTCCATGAATGATCACCTTCGGATCCTTCATAGTAATGATCAATGTTAAGTTCATTTAAAAGCGTGTGGAATTTTTGATTTGATTGGATAAGAAGAGGGCGGTCCTCTGTTCCATACCAAATATACATTTTGGGGAACTGAATACCTTGCTCATAATTTTTGCGCACAAGTGCATACAAATCATGTTTACTTCCCTCAAGTTCGAGGAGGCTTTCCATATTAAAATCAAAAATGGATCTAAATTCATTGAACAAATCCGGTCTGTTTTTTCGTGTCATATCCAAAGAACCGGAAAGTGAAATACAGCCTCCAAATTTTTCGGGATAAGTAAGAGCTACTTTTAAAGCACCGTACCCCCCCATAGAAAGACCTCCAACAAAATTATCTTCCCTTTTATCCGACATTCCTTTAAAATATCCTCGACAAACCTCAGGTAGTTCCTCGGAAACAAAAGTAAAATAGTTTGCATCGTACGCAGTATCGGTGTACCAGCTTCTGTCAACCTCCGGCATAACCGCAGCAACACCATACTCTCCTACATATCTTTCGATAGATGAACGGCGCATCCAATCTGTGTGATTTCCTGTAAGTCCATGAAACAGGTATATTGTTTTGTATTCCTTAATATCCCCCATTCCTACACCGTCATCCTTTTTCCCAACCTCAGGGAGAACCACATTTACCATAATGCGTTTTCTTAGTGCTTTTGAATAATAATTAAATTCTACAAACGCCATAATTACCCTCCTTAAATTTATATATTGCAAATCATACACTAAACAAATCTTATCACTATTCTGAATAATTTTCAATACATTTAAGAAAATATGACCCAAAATATAAAACATTTGAACGATTTATAAATTTTATTAAACATTCAAACATTGTCATTTAACAATATCACATATATAATTAAATTATAATTTTAAGAGAGGAATGACGAAAAATGAGTTACATAAAGTTTGAACACGAAAAATTAAAGAGCTTATGTTATGATGCATTTTGCAAAATTGGTTTCTCTGCGGAGGAGTCAGAAATAATTACAGATGTATTAATTCTGGCAGATTTGTATGGAATTAAGTCACACGGAACACAGAGACTTGCAAGATATTATAAGGGTATTGAAAACAAATCTATAAATCTTGATGCAAAGCCTGAGATTGTATTTGAAACTCCTGTTTCAGCAGTTATTGACGGGCATAGCGGAATGGGACAGTTAACTGCTCATTATGCAATGACTTTAGCTATGGAAAAAGCAAGAAAAGTCGGCATGGCAATGGTTTCCGTTCGCAATTCCTGCCATTACGGAATTGCAGGTTATTATACTAAAATGGCATGCGATGCAGGATTTATTGGAATATCCGCAACTAATTCCGCTTCTATAGCTGTTCACACTAATTCAAAGGAAGCCCTTTTAGGTTCCAACCCTATTGCCTTTGCAATGCCTGCAGATCCATATCCATTCTGGTTTGATGCAGCAACAACTGTTGTTCCAAGAGGAAAACTGGAGGTATATAACAAAGAGAGTAAGCCAATGCCTGAGGGTTGGGCTATTGGTTCAGACGGAAAAGTTTCAACAGACGCAGAGCATGTACTTGAATGTTTATTCAACAAAACAGACGGTGGAATTCTTGTTATGGGTGGAAATACAGAGGATATGGGAAGCCACAAGGGCTATGGTTACAGTATGATATGCGAAATTTTAAGTGCGATAACCTCATTTGGTAACACTTCAAACCACTACGCAAGAATAAAAGGACAAGGTTCAACACTTTGTCACAGCTTTATCGTAATTGACCCTAAAATTTTTGGCGATGCGGAATTAATGAAGAAAAATCTTTCTGTATTCTTACAGGAACTACGAGATGCAAAACGTGCTGACGAAAATGTTCCAATTTACACCCATGGCGAAAAAGAAATAATCTGTATGAATAAAATGCTGAAAGAAGGAATACCTGTTAACATAAGTACTGTTGCTGAGATGATAGATTTATGTAACAGCGTAGGACTTGACAGCACAAAATATCTTGGAAATGTAGATGTTTCAAGTGCCAAGGTAATAAATTATGACAAGCTATATAAATGATATTTTGTAATAAGAAGTGCTTAAATATGATAATTAAAGAAGATTACTTTACAATGACAGACGGTGTACGTCTTTATACAAGAATTGTATTACCCGAGGAGGGTAAGAAATTCCCTGTGGTTTTTATTCGTACACCATATGAAGAAAAACGTGATGGAATTC
>CAZWCO010000162.1:0-3747 GCA_964632665.1 uncultured Lachnospiraceae bacterium
ATGCTACATAAGTAGCATAATACTGCGTTTCGTCCGTTCTGCACTATTTTTAATCCATCCCCTTGGATTGTGGGCTGACTTTATAAACAGCCCCCTTTTTTTAATTATATCAAATGAAACTTTTAAAGTCAAGCCAATCTTATTGCAAGAGCAATGCAAGCCACTGCACAAACGCACGCTAACGTGAGCCATCCATTTTTCTTCTTTTTCTTTTTGCGGGAATATACTTTTGTATTATCAGCAGAAAAGCTGTGGGACTTAAGATACTCATTTACAACACGTTCTGCGTCCATTATAACCTTTGTTTCCTGATTAGGCTTATAGTCGTTAAGTACTATAATTGCCTGATGAATATATGGTGAAGTTAAGTTTTCTAAAATTACTACCTTTCGTGGAATTTTTTTCATGGACAACACTCCCCAAAATTTCAAGTTACCTACATTCTGTCCACTTTTATGTAATTTTATACCCTATATGTGTACACAAACGGCTTTTCACTCATAATATATGGTTAGGGAATAATATTTTTAGAAAAAGGAGTTGACAGCTATGGCTGAAATTCTTGCTACCACGGGAGCAATTACCACAGCCTCGCGACTGGCAGGCGAGCTTGAAAAGCTTGGCTGTCTTAATGTTCGTGTTGTTCATACACCTTCCGAAATTGCATCGGGAGGTTGTTCATATTCTGTTTCACTGCCCGAGGAGAGCCTGCCAATACTCAGGTCAATAATGCACAACAAAAAGTATAAGGTAAGAAAAATACTCCGCCAGATAATCAGAAACGGGGAGCGTGAGTTTGATGATATATCTTGACAATGCGGCAACAAGTGCAAAAAAACCTCTGTGCGTTTTTGGCAAGCTCTTTTATGAGAGTCTTTTTACAAGTGTAAACGCCGGACGTGGTGCTCATTCAAAAAGCCTCAGAGCAGTAAATGGAATCAACAAAACCGCCGAAGCACTTGCAAAGCTATTAAATATTGATGACCCATCGTGCATTGCATTTACACCAAATGCAACTTATGCAATCAATCTTGCAATGCTTGGACTTCTGACCCCCGGCGACCATGTAATTGTAACAGCAATGGACCATAACAGCGTAATGCGTCCGGCGGCACACTTTGGAGATTTCACAGTAGTAGACGCAGACGATAACGGCTATGTGAACCCAAAGGATATAGAAGCGGCAATCCGTCCCGAAACAACACTTATTGTATGCACTCACGTCTCAAACGTTTGCGGCGCAATACAGCCGGTAGAAGAAATTGGGGAGATTGCAAAAAAGTATCAAATTCATTTTCTTCTTGATGCATCACAAAGCATAGGCTGTATGGAGGTTGACGCAAAGAAAATTGGTGCCGATTTAATTGCTTTTCCGGGACACAAAGGACTGCTTGGCCCGCTTGGAACAGGCGCACTATATGTAGAAAACGATACTTTGCTAAAGCCTGTTATTACAGGCGGCACAGGAAGCCTTTCCGAAAGCCTTATTCAACCACGTTTCATGCCTGATATGTTACACGCAGGTACAATGAATACGCCTGCAATAATGGCACTCGGAACTGCCGCTTCGTGCATTGAAGACCCAAAAATCACACACAAGTACGAACAAGAGCTTGCAGAGCTTTTTATAGAAGATTTGCTTTGTATGGATGGTGTTTCTGTTTACGGACCACTAAAAAACAACCGTAACGGAACAGTATCTTTTAACATTAACGGAGTTGAACCTGCCGAGGTTGAAGATTATCTTGACAAAGAAAAAAAGATTATTGTCAGAAGCGGATACCATTGTGCGCCTATCGCCCACAAAACATTGGGTAGTGACAAAAAAGGCTCTGTAAGAGCATCCTTTGGATATTTTAATACAAATTACGACCGCATGAAACTTACGGACGCAATATATAGCTTTTTAAAGGAACGGAAATAAACCGTTCCTTTTGTTTTGGCAAAAAGACTTGACAAAACGCCGTATACGTGATATTATACCTTTATAAAAATTTAAAACCAGAGCAGGTATTATGCGTTAAGTGTCAGAAAATGGGAGTAGAGTTTCTGAACGAAAAGCCAAGTCGGCTTGCGGTATAATATTCCATCCGCTGTTTTAAAATATATTTTTTAATTCAGCCCCTGCTTTTTCAGAAAGGGGATTTTTTTGTGAAAAAAAATCAAATACATAAGATAACCTTAACATCACTTTTTATTGCTGTTGCACTTGTTCTATCACTTTTTAGCCGTATGATTTATTTCCCCGGTGGCGGCGCTGGACTAAGAATAGGCTTTTCTTCTTACATTTCTGTACTGCCGGCACTTTTATTTGGTCCTGCCTATGGCGGCGTAACAATGGGTATAATGGATGTGCTTAGCTTTATTATAAAGCCTGACGGCGGATTTTTACTTCCAATTACTCTGACGGCTATTGGAGGGGGAATTCTAAGAGGTGTGTTATGGAATTTGTTTAAAAACAAAAGGCTATCCATTAAACCTTACCTTATTTTCTTTGGAATCCTTATTCTTGCAGGGGTTATAAATATCATAATGATGTCCAAGGAAAATTTTTACGGAAATTTGCTTGACTCATTTAATAAAAAGGCAGTTTTTGTTACATATGTTCCCCTTATTTTCGGGATTTTGGGTACTCTTTTGCTTGTCCTTAACAAAGCTCTTTCAAAATCAAAATTCTACTCAGAAAAGTTTTTGAATGTGCTATCCACTCTTATGATTGCCAACATAATAGTAACTACTGTAAATACCGTTTTACTTATGATATTTATCCCGTCACTTTCAAAGCTTGCGTTTTCATTTTTCTTCATCCCCCGGCTTGCAGAAGAAATTGCAAACACGTCCATTCAGGCTTTTGTTGTAAGTTATCTTCTAAAGCTGACAGACAAATTAAATATAGAATAAAATTTCAAAAATCTCCGCATTATAACAAAAAAGGCGGGGATTTTTTAATGACTAAAAACAGGATAATTAATATTATAAAAATGGTATTGGGGTCTTTACTTTATTCTGCAGGAATATGTTCCTTTCTCAACCCTGCAGATATAGCACCGGGCGGAGCTTCCGGAACAAGTATAATATTAAATCATCTGTTTGGTCTGCCCATTGGTACAATGAGCATACTGATTAACGTTCCAATACTTTATTTTGGTTATAAAAAGCTCGACAAAAAGCTGATTATCAAAACAGTTTTTGCCTTATTTTTTACTTCGTTTCTGATTGACTTCGTTGCAACTCCCCTTTTCCCTGTTTACTCAGGCGACAGACTCCTTGCAAGTGTGTTTGGCGGAATACTTTTCGGGACAGGACTTGGAATTATATTTTCCTCCGGCTTTACTACCGGTGGAACAGATATTTTGTCCATGCTCCTCCGCCTTAAGTTTCCTCATGTGCGTATAGGTATCGCTATACTGATTATAGACTTTTTTGTAATTGCGGCGTCAATTATTTTCTTTGGCGAGATTGAAACAGGCTTCTATGGAATAATATCCCTGTTTTTCTCAGGCAAGGTTGTTGATTTTTTTGTTTACTACGGGGACAGCTCGCGTCTTGCATTTATTATAACCGATAAATCAAAGGATGTTTCAGGCGCAATTATAAAAGGGCTTGGAAGAGGCGTTACAATCATTAACGCACAGGGTGCGTTTACAGGCAACGAAAGAAAAATACTTCTTTGCGCAATAAGACACAGGGAATTTGCAGCTCTTAAAAACATTGTATTCGAAACGGACGAAAAGGCGTTCCTAACAT
>CAZWCO010000163.1:0-3680 GCA_964632665.1 uncultured Lachnospiraceae bacterium
CGGCTCTGTTCCTTTCTCTTTTTAAAAACCCCACCCTATATTCTTGGTGTTTAATGAATTATATTTATCATTATCAGCCTGTACGTCAAAATCAAGTCCACTAAAATCCTTTTTTTCTGTTACAAATTCTGAAACCGTTTTTGCGTCTTCTTCCGGCAAAGGAGCATATGTTGTATAAATTTTTCCGCAAACTATAATGGCTGATAAGGTAAAAATTAAAATAATTTTTCTTTTTTTCAAAGTTATCACCTCATTTTTACACCTACTAAGTAGATTTATATACCCAATAATGTAAATATATTCCGTCCAAAAAACAATTATGCGAAAAATTTGAAAATAAATGTTGATTTTGCTAGAAATTTATTATATACTGTAAGTAATAAATCAAGGAGCTGAATGAATTGAACAATAAAAAATTAGAATACATTCTTAAAAAAAAGAAAATACGACAACAAAAACAGCTTATCAGACTTGGAATTATTCTTGTTGGTTTAATTGCCCTGATATTTTTAATCGTTTCTGCAATTAACTCTCTTGTATCTGCAATACAAAGAGCTATCCCGACCCCTACTCCCACGCCTGTTGCAATCGTATCAGAATTGGGCGAACTTGAATCTACTGTGTCGTCTAATGGCGAAATTACACTTATTGAAAGTGAAAAAACTACATATAATTCACTTCCTAATCCAAATGAACAAGCAGATATAATTGAATATTTTGAAAGTTCCGGCTCTCAAAAAAAGGTTTGTTATTTAACATTTGATGACGGACCAAACAAAACTATAACAACTCAAATTCTTGATATTTTAAGGCGTTATAACATTAAAGCTACATTTTTTCAGGTTGGCTCGCTTAT
The DNA here is from genome assembly GCA_964632665.1 of uncultured Lachnospiraceae bacterium. Taxonomy (GTDB): domain Bacteria; phylum Bacillota; class Clostridia; order UBA1381; family UBA1381; genus RGIG9115. Next base: position 857 of record CAZWCO010000163.1, read on the forward strand.
AGAAGAAAATCCGGATGTTTCAATGCGAATTCATGAAGAAGGACATCTTATAGGTAACCATTCCTACGACCATACATATGAAAAAATATATGCAAACAAAAACAGTTTTATTGATGAATTTGAAACCTGCGCAAAGTTGATTCAGCAAATAACAAAAGAAGATTATGTACCTATAATGCGTCTGCCGGGCGGAAGCTATAATACAGGAACATACGGAGAGATAAAGCAGGAGCTTATAAAAACTCTTTCACAAAAAGGAGTATATCATTGCAACTGGAACGCATTAAGCGGCGATGCAGAAGGCTCCTATAAATCAAAAGAACAACTGGTTCAACGCGTTAAATCCACAGCAAAAGGCAAAAATCAGGTTGTTGTTTTAATGCATGACGCATCAAACAAAAAACAGACAGTGCTTGCACTGCCTGAAATTATTGAATATTTCATATCTGAAGGATATACTTTTTCAAGACTCGATAAACCCCTGTTTTAACTAAAGCATTTTTCGCAGCCGATTTTTTCATTTTCTATTGCCTGTCTTACGTTGACGGCGAACACTTTACTGTTTTTGATGGAAGAGCAGTCCTGTTTGTGGTACTTACTGCCCTTTTTCGTAACATAGACAATTTCATTTTCGTCAAAATTATTTTCGAGGTTCACGGTTGTTGTTGCAGAGCTTTCTGCCACAGCAACCGTTTCTTTGTTCTCGTAAGTATTAATTGTGTATGTAAAATACCATGCAATGCTGATAAGTACAATATATACAGGAATTATATATAGAAAATCACGTCTTTTAAGTTTTACGCTTTCATAAGCTGCGGTAACAACGAAAGGAATACCCACAGCAGATATAAGTATAGCAACTCCCTCTTCTACTCCCAGCTTAAATCCTAAAAAGCAAACACAGTAATAAGAAAGTGCAATTAATTTTTTCCACGGAGTGTCACTTCTAAATCCAATCAAAACAATTTACCATCACTTTCTTAAAAACTCCAGACTTCTGTCAAGAATACCATTCATATATGCAAGAGCAATACCGTAATTTGTTATTGGAACAGCTTCAGCTGCAGCTTTTGATAGTCTGTTTTTTATCTCTTTTTCCGTAAGCATGCAGCCTCCGCATTGAACAATAAGGCTGTAAACTGACAAATCCTCCGGAAACTCGCCCCCGCTTGTAAAATCAAAGACTACATTTGCACCGGATGTCTTTTTTATAAGAGCCGGTAATTTTACAGTGCCAATATCGTTACATTGACGATGATGGGTACACCCTTCAGCAATCAAAACCGTGTCTCCATCCTTTAGTCTGCTTATAACATTCACGTTTTCTGCGCCTGTTTCAACCTCTCCTTTATAATTCATCATTAAAATAGAAAATGATGTAAGCTGAATATATAAGGGTACAATTTCAGATACCTGTCCAAAAACCTGACTATCAGTAATTACAACTTTGATTTTTTTGTCATATACGTTTATTACATCAGCCAGCTCATCAGGCTGAACACATATACATATTCCTCCGGCATCTAATACCTCACGCAAGGTTTGTTGCTGAGGAAGAATAATTCGACCCTTTGGGGCTGAACTGTCAATCGGCATTACAAGTACAACCACATCCCCTTTGGAAAGTTTATCTTTAATAATAAACTTTTCCCTTTTATTTAAATTCAGCATGGAAAGCTTATTTTTAAACAATTCAATATTATATCCTGTTTTTGCACTTACGCAAATCTCGCCATCTTCTAAAACAGGATTTATTGTATCACATTTATTATAACAAACAATATAAGGTATGTTTTTGTTTTTTATTTCTTCAATTAATTGTAAATCTGTTTTTGTTTTTCCGCGAGAGCTATCTATAACAACAACAGCAATGTTACAAATATCAAGAACATCTTTGGTTTTTGATACACGCTGCATGCCGAGTTCTCCGGTGTCGTCTACGCCCGGAGTATCAATAATAACGACCGGACCAAGAGGAAGAAGCTCCATAGTCTTCTTCACAGGGTCCGTAGTAGTTCCCGCAATATTGGAAACTATTGAAATACTTTGCCCTGTTATTGCATTAATCAGGCTTGATTTTCCGGCATTTCTGTTGCCAAAGAAACCAATATGAAGCCTTTCGGACACAGGAACACCTGTCATTGACATACTTTTCCTCCTAAAACCTGAAATCACGTGAGCCAAGTTCAATTTTTGCAAGATTATCTATGCAAATTTCCCTGACCTTTTCTTTAGTTACATTAACAAGCTCTTTTTCAATCAAGGCTTCTCCTACTTTTTTTGTTTCCTTGGAAGCGTAGTCCTCCAAAAACTCCTTTAAAGTCATAAGTGCGTTAGGGTGACAGCAATTCTGAATTTGCTTGCTTTTACAAAGACTCATAAATCTGTCCCCTGTTCTGCCCTCTCTATAACATGCCGTACAAAAGGATGGAATAAATCCCATTTCCATAAGCCATCTTACAACCTCATCCAAAGTTCTCTGATCGGAAACATCAAACTGTTCTGTATCATGTGGACGTTCCTCTTCTGAATATCCGCCAACAGATGTTCTTGACGCACCGCTGATTTGAGATACTCCAAGCTTTAAGACCTTTTCTCTTACAGCCTGACTTTCTCTTGTCGAAATTATCATGCCTGTATATGGAACAGAAATTCTAATAAGTGCACAAAGCTTTTCAAATATTTCATCACTTATACCATTATCAAATGTAGATGGGTCAATATCATCTGCACGTTTTATACGAGGAACACTTATTGTGTGAGGTCCCACGCCATGTACAGCTTCAAGATGCTCCGCATGCATCAGAAGTCCAGCAAATTCATA
>CAZWCO010000164.1:0-3670 GCA_964632665.1 uncultured Lachnospiraceae bacterium
CTGATGAAGTTCTTTTTGATAGTGTGAAAGCAGATACAGATCTTTATCTTAATGAAATCACAATGAAAATGCGGCAGCTTGATAATAAACAAATTGCCAAGGTGGAAAAAATCATTGATGTTCTATTAAACGAATTTTGTTCGTAATATTTGCTTAAATCCCTGTTAAATTGATTACAGGGATTTTTTTGTTGAAATTTTTATACCTATATCATATACTACAAGTATAAAATAATACTTGTAGTATGGAGGTATAGTAAATGAAAAGATTTATTGTGATTAGTGTAATAGTGTCTTTGCTTACAGGATGCTCTATAATTCAGGATAAGGCTGAACAAAAAAATAAAGTCATAAGTACACCTACTCAGGCAATTGTGACTCAAAAGCCTGTTGTTGAAACGAAGGAAACAGAGAAAGCAGAAAGAATTGTATATATAACAAAAACAGGAGAAAAATATCATACAAAGTATTGTATGCATATTAAACTAAGCCGTATTGAAGTAACATATGATGAAGCAATACGCCGCAATTATACTCCTTGTTCCGTTTGTAACCCATAAAAATTGCCTTTTTGGAATTGTATTTAGCGCACAATATCCCAATTTGTCGTTTTGTAGTGTACGAAAGTGTTATTTCGACAGCGGGTTATGACAAGTTATTTCTTTTATATATGGTACAATGGATAAAACTTATGCCGGAAAGGAAAGAAATCAAGTCATGCCAAAGCTACAAAATACACAAGCTACCGTAACAAAATTTATAAGAATGCCAATGCTCTCGGATGCCCTGCCTGCCGCTCTTTTATTTCTTGCGGCAAGGTGCTCTCTTATGGGAATAAGTCCCTTTGCCGTTTCCATGTTTGCATCTGTATTTGACCTTAAAATAGGACTTCTGGGAATGGGAGTGTCACTTTTTGGATTTTTGTCTGTGGGAGCGGCAGAGGAAAGTGTGAGATACATAAGTGCAATGCTTCTTTTCTGGCTTTACACAAGGCTTAAAACAGATTATAAGGAAAGCGCTCTTTTATCCTCCGCTGTTTGCGGCGGTCTTCTTTTTGTAAGCGGCTTGGTAATGATGACATATTCAGGCTTCAACATTTACAATACAGTAATTCTTACAATTGAAAGTGTTGTGTGCTCCTTTTTTTATATACTCTTTGAAAAAGGTGCTTTGCTGCTGCGATATTCAAGCGTGACACCGGGGGAACAGGAATATATTTCTGCCGCCGTATGTGTCGGCGTTTTTATTTCAGGTCTTGGGGGAGTTGTTATACCTCCGGGATTTGAGCTTGCAAAAATTATTACAGCCTATGCAATCCTTGCCCTTTCTATGCATATGTCCCTTTCTGTTGCAGGCAGCTGCGGAGTTGCGGCAGGACTTATTTGCAGCATGAACAGCCCTGACGCTGTAACTCTTATGGGACTTTACGGGATATCTTCCATGTTTGCAAATCTTTTAAAGGAGTTCGGGAAGTGGGGCGTTGCAATAGGTTTTATGGGCGGCTGTGCGGCAATGACGGTTTTTGTTGGGAACAGGGTTTCTGTGTCTGCCTTTGAGATAGTGGCGGCGGCGTTTTTGTTTACTATTACTCCTAACAGATTACATAAATCCATTGGTGTGTTTATAAAAAAGACGTCAAAGTCAAGCGTTACAAGTCCCGATGTCAAGGTAAGGGAATACCTTACGGGGCGGCTCGCAAACGCAAGCCATGCCTTTTCAAGACTTGCCGGGGTTTATAAAAGTGCCACTCAAAAAAGACTTAACCTTTATAATAAGGATGTATGCACGGTAATTGACAAGACGGTAAACAGGGTGTGCTTTTCCTGCCCAAACCGCGACAGATGCATGGAAAACGGAGGAGCGAACACTTACAGAATTTTATTTAACATTCTGGAAATTATTGAAAACAGCGGATTTTGTAATACTGCCAATGCACCAAGGGAGTTTATGGCCCTTTGCTCCAGGAACGAGGCTTTTCTTTCGGAATTTGCACATTCTTATGAGATTTACAAGCGTGACACTCTGAAACAGGGAGAGTTTATAAATAACCGCGACCTGCTCTTACGTCAGTATGAGGAAATATCGGGCATGCTCGCCGACTTCCATGACGAAATCACAGACGGTTTTCGTGTGCTTACGGACGCAGAAGAAAAAATATCCTCCGAGCTGCTGCGATGTGGCATATCTGTACGTGATATCAGAGTTTTTGAAAACGCCATGGAGGAAGCGGAGGTTTTTGTAGGGCTTAACAGGACATATGACAGAGATTATATTGCAGACAGAATTTCTTCGGCTCTCGGAATAAAAATGGAGTACAGGAACAATATAAACGGTGGGTTATTAAGGTTTTGTCCTGCATGTGAATATGACATTGAGTTTGGAATGAGCGGCATTGCAAAGGATAACAGAGCAATATCGGGAGACAGCTTAACAAGCTTTCGTGTAGGAAAAGACAAATACTGCGTAATTCTTTGTGACGGCATGGGCAGCGGTAGCAGCGCCGGTCATGAAAGCCGGATAACAGTAAGACTTCTTGAAGAGCTGCTTCGTGGTGGATTTTCTCCGCGCTGCGCCGTTGAGCTTGTAAACTCCTCACTTGCAATGGGAGTGGAAAAGGAAAGCTTTAGCTCTGTGGATATGCTTTTTGTAAATCTTATGACAGGAGTAGCAGACTTTTACAAAATAGGCGGATGCAGAAGCTTTATAAAGCACGGGAACTCCGTAGAAACAATATTTTCTCCCTCCTTGCCTGTTGGAATTTTGCCCGAGGTACACATTTCGTGTATAAGCAGACGTCTTGACGAGGGGGATGTTGTTGTTATGCTCTCTGACGGAGCAGAGGGAAGCAGCTTTGGATTTTTGTCAGGAGAGCGTATGAAAAAAATTATTTCCGAGGATGAAAAAACAATGGACGATGTTGCCGCCGCCGTTATTGACAGCGCAAAGCTGAAGGGTACAAAAAAGGTAAAGGACGACATGACAGTTGCCGCTATTAAAATAAAAAAGCTTACATAAAAGCAACAAAAAATTGTTCAAAATGTCCTTTGAAAAAAGCCCTGAAATATTGTATAATAAATATATAAATTTCAGGCAAAGGAGGTCCCTGTTTGAAAAGCTTTAAGGTCAACGATATGGTGTTATACGGCTTTGACGGCGTGTGTAAAATAACAGACATAACCCGTAAAACCGTTTGCGGCAAAACATTGAATTACTATGTTTTAAAGCCGATGGCAACCGACAGGTCAACATTTTATGTGCCTGTGGACAATCCAAAATCCACAGAAAAAATGAAAAAGGTACTTTCACCGGAGGAAATAACAAAGCTTATACATTCAATGCCACGCTCGGAGGATATGTGGATAGAAAATGAGAATAAGCGCAAAGAAGTTTACAGGCAGATAATTGCAGACAATGACAGAGAGCAAATTATAGCTGTTATAAGAACCTTATTCCTTAAAAAGAAAGAGCTTGAGCAGTCAGGCAAAAAGCTTCATAAATGTGATGAAACGTTTTTGAAGGAAGCAGAAAAGCTGCTCTATGAGGAATTTTCTCTTGTGCTTGATATAGATAGGGGTAAGATAATAGAGTATATAGAAAATGAGCTTAAAGATCAGGGTGTATAACCCTGATTTTTTTAATTTGTAATTTATAAGAATTACATTGAGTAAACC
>CAZWCO010000165.1:0-423 GCA_964632665.1 uncultured Lachnospiraceae bacterium
AGGAGGTTGCAGAAGCAACTAAAGGAGCTTCATGTGAGGTTGTTTGCTGCACACCTTACGTAAACTTAAGCGAGGCTGTAAGAGCAGCTGCAGGCACACACGTAAAAATCGGTGCAGAAAACCTTCACTTTGAAAACAGCGGTGCATACACCGGCGAAGTAAGCGCAGACATGCTCAAGGACCTTAAGGTAGACTATGTTATAATCGGTCACTCAGAGCGCAGACAGTACTTCGCAGAAACAGATGAAACTGTTAATCTTAAGGTTAAAAAGGCTCTTGAAAAAGACCTTATTCCTATCCTCTGCGTTGGCGAAAGCCTTGAGGAAAGAGAAGCTGACATTACAATGGAGCTTATCGCAATCCAGATTAAGAAAGCATTTGCAGGCGTTGAAAAGGCTGACGCTGCAAAGGTTGTTGTTGCAT
>CAZWCO010000165.1:433-3670 GCA_964632665.1 uncultured Lachnospiraceae bacterium
ACTGCAACAGCAGACCAGGCAGAAGAGGTTTGCGCAGGTATCAGAAAAGTGCTTGCAGCTCTTTATGACCAGGCAACAGCAGAAGAAATTACAATTCAGTACGGCGGAAGCATGAACGCAGGTAATGCTGCAGAGCTTCTTGCAAAGGCTAACATTGACGGCGGTCTTATCGGCGGTGCGTCACTTAAGTCAGCAGATTTTGCGACCATCGTTGCTGCTGCAAAATAAATTATAATATAAAATCTGAAGGGGCTGAAATGCCCCTTTGGAGATGTATAAAAGCTGTGCAGAACAGTAAAATTAATGACCTTCTGTACGTTTTTGTGCATCTCCTGTTTTTGTGAGAGAGGCAGGAGCATACCTTGAAAAAAATAATAAGTATTCTGCTCACAGTTGTGCTTTTGGTATTACAAACAACTGTATTTTCAGCTAATATGGGAAAATCCCGGATAAGCTCTGCAGGAGCATTTGTTATGGATTATAATACAGGAGAAGAGCTGTATTCATATAAAGCTGATATTTCCCGTGCACCGGGAAGTATGACAAAAATAATGACCGTGTATGTAATTTTAGAGGCTATAAAAAACGGCGAGATAAGCTATGATACTGTAACACGTATCAGCCCCAATACATACAACATTTCAAGAAATTCACGTTATCAGTCGGTGCTTCCTCTTGATTATGATACAGATTACCGGGTGGATGAGCTTATTGATGTGGTTATAGTGTATTCTGCCTGCGGTGCAGCCCTTGCCCTTGCCGAGCTTTTATGCGGAAGTGAACAGGAGTTTGTAAAGCGGATGAACGCTACCTCATGGAGAATGGGTATTGACGCACAGTTTTTTGACTGTATGGGTATAGCCAATAACCATATGACGCCAAGAGCAATGGCAACTCTTACAAGATATACTGTATACGATTTTCCTGAAATTCTGGAAATTACAAAACAAAAAAGTGTACAATTCCATGGCAGAACGTACTCAACTACAAACAGGCTGCTCAATTCCTACTACTATCATGGCGCAGACGGCATAAAAACAGGTACAACGTCTTACGCAGGCTACTGCTTTTGCGGAACGGCACAAAAAGACGGGGAGCGTGTAATTGCAGTCACAATGGCTTCCTCATCCCGCAGCCAGCGTTTTATTGACACACGGCTCATGCTTGATTACGGCTTTGAAAGAATAAAGGAAAACAGGAATATTTATACATCAGACATAAAAACATATATTAACGGAAGTGAAATTCCCGCCTTTGCTACAAAAAAAGATGGAGGCGAAACAGTTATTATTGCAGAAGACCTTCATGCATACGGCTATGACTATTATTATGAGGCTGCAGAAAAAACCCTGTATATAACCCATAACCCTCTAAAAGCTCACAGTACAATTCCTATGGATTATTATCACGGTCTTTTGTCCGGTCAGCCGTTTATGAAATACTATCTTCCGGCAACTGTAAAGGTTGTAATCCGTAAGAACAATAAGGAAATTACAGTTCCCGATTCTCTTATGCTTGACGGATATATGGCAATACCTGCCAAATCTTTAAAAGACTTGTCCTCACAATACACAGAGGACGGAAATACAATAAATATAACCTATTAGGAGATAACAATGAAATTAAAGATACTGACTCTGGCATTAGCCTTTGTTCTTACTATTCCACAGACTTTTGCCATGAACGGAACAGAAAAGAAAATAAATGTAACAGTAAACGGCACAGAAATTGTTTTTAGTGATCAGCAGCCGGTTATAATAAACGAAAGAACTCTTCTTCCTATACGCAGTGTTATGGAAGCTATGGGTAAGTCAGTTTCATGGGAAAGTGAAACATCAACCGTTACAATATCAGACAGCACTACAACAGTAAAGCTTACAATAGGCTCTGATGTGATGTATCAGTCTGTTGCAGACGAGGCAAACGGCGGCTCTTTCTCCTTTGAGGTGCCTCTTGACACACCGCCTATGATTATAAACGACCGCACATGCTTGCCTGTAAGGGCTGTTGCAGAGGCGTTTATGGCAACGGTTGACTGGGACGGCACCACCGGTACTGTTATGATAATGACAGCTGATTTATTATGCTGAAAATAAAAAATGCCGTTTTTGCAATACTCCTTTGCTTTTTGTGCTCTGCAGGGGCAGCTGCAAAGGAAGTAAAGATTTTTAAAAGCGGATTTATGATTGACGATAAAGCCTTTACCTTTCAAAATGCACCTTTTGCAAGTGGAGGCACGATATTTATTGACGGAGCTGAATTTTTTTCTTCACTGGGATACAAAACAAGTATGCTTCCCTACGGAGTAGAGGGAGTATCCGTTACAGGCGACGGAAAACAGTCAATAATACTTTCAGACAGCAGAGAGCATATTATAGGATATAAAATGTATAGCTACAAGCTACCCTCTTTCAATATTGGCGGGAATGAATATATTTCCCTTGAGGTTACAGAGGATGTTTCAGGACTTAAAATAAGTGCCTCAAATGACATTCCTCAGCTTTCCGCAGAAAGTCCGGATACTTACCGGCTTGAAGAAAAATCCCTTACAGATTGCGGAAACTGCTTTACCCTTAACAGAGAGTATATGTTTTGTCCTGTGTTAGTGCACGACAAGAGTGCGCAAAGCTATGCCGCAATACTGAATCGTATGGCAGAGGTGCTGCCTGATGTACAGGTTTACAGCATGCTAATTCCCGATTCATATGAAATATACGCACCAAAGCGGTTTTCCACAGGTCAGATGCGAGCCTTTGATATAATAGAAAAAAATCTTTCGGATAAGGTTGAAGTGATTAATACCTTTCACACTCTTGCACAGCGCGGAGATGAAAAGATATTTTTTTCAACCGACCACCATTGGACTCACAGAGGTGCATTTTATGCCTGGTGCGACTATGCAAGATTAAAAGGTTTTGAACCCCTTACTCTTGATAATTTTGAAAAGGCAGATACCAATTCCTTTTCAGGCTCGTACATAAAGCGTCTTGACAAGAGTTTAAAAGCAAAAGATGTTCTTGACAATACCACTGAGGTTCTGGAACGTTTTATGCCTGTATACGATACAACTGTTACTGTATATTCATCTGCCCATATGGAAAAAATGATGGGCAGAGTTCCATTGATTAACACAAAAAATAATACTTACAGTTGCTTTATTTCAGGTGACAATCCGTTAACTGTTATTGAAAGCAGTGTAGGGAACGGTAAAAAGCTTGCAATTATAAAGGATTCCTT
>CAZWCO010000166.1:0-3668 GCA_964632665.1 uncultured Lachnospiraceae bacterium
TATATACTGTTCCCGAGAGAAAGTATTACATAGGTTTCTGTTGCCTTATTTATATAATCGTATACACCTGCAAGAACATCTACATCGCCTCTTATAACTCCGTAATTAACCTTTTGCATATTTGGAGGAAGAATTGTAAGACCGCCGTCTTTTCTGTCCAAATCCCAAGGTTTACCTGATTTTATATGGTCCATTAAAGAGGTGTAATTGGAGCTTGCAACAACACCAACGTTTGTTATACCTGAGTTTGCCATGCTTGAAAGCACAAAATCTATTAATCTGTATGTTCCGGCAACAGGCAGGGCTGATACAGCACGGATGTTAGTAACGGGAGTAATTTGCATATCTCCGGAAAGTATTATTCCTCTTGCGTCTATCATATCTATTCCTTCCTTTCAAGCATTAATCACATTTCTATCATTGAGCCACGGGCAATTATTTTGTTTTCTTCAACAACTGCGTTATCCTCAACCAATATAAGTCCGTTTGTACACATTGAAGATACATAGGCTTTATCCGCTGACGGCATGTCACTTCCAATAACTGCTCCGTCCTTAATAACAGCACCCGGACCTATTATTGCTTTTGAAATTTTAACGTTGTCACCAATCTTAACACCGCCCATAATAACGGAATCAACCACCTCGGAGCCCTTACCTACTGTTACATTTTCAAAAACTACACTATGCTTTACATCGCCATGAATAACGCATCCGTTTGCAATTGAGCTTTCAGATACTTTAGCGGAGGTTCCGATATAATGGGGTACTCTTGTCTGATTTCTTGAATATATAACCCATTCCTTGCTATATACGTCAAATTTTGCCGGAGAATCAATAAGATCCATATTTGCTTCCCAAAGGCTCTGTACTGTTCCAACGTCCTTCCAATATCCGTCAAATTTGAAGCTTACAAGCTTTTCCCCCGCATTCAGCATTGCAGGAATTATATTCTTTCCAAAATCGTTTGATGAATCGTGATTGTTTTCATCTTCAATAAGATATTTTTTAAGCTTTTCGTAATTAAAAATGTATATACCCATTGATGCAAGGTTACTTTTTGGGTTTGCAGGCTTTTCAACAAACTCTGTAATGTTGCCTTCGTCATCAACATTCATAATACCAAATCTGCTTGCTTCCTCCCATGGTACAGGCATTACGGCAATTGTAACTGTCGCATTCGTCTTTTTATGGGCTTTAAGCATTTTTGCATAGTCCATCTTGTAGATGTGGTCACCGGACAAAACAAGTACATTTTTGGGATTAAAGTCATCTAAAAATCCAAGATTTTGGTATATAGCATTAGCTGTTCCTTTATACCATTCTCCTGCTGTTGCGCTTTGATACGGAGGCAGAACAAAAACACCGCCATGGTTTCTGTTCAAATCCCACGGAATACCGTTACCTATATATGTGTTAAGCTCAAGTGGTTGATACTGAGTGAGTACTCCAACTGTATCTATGCCTGAATGAACACAGTTTGAAAGCGGAAAATCTATTATCCTGTACTTGCCGCCAAAGGGAACTGCCGGTTTTGCAACCTTCTTTGTCAATGCACCAAGTCTGCTGCCTTGTCCCCCTGCAAGAATCATTGCAACGCATTTTTTAGATTTCATTTTGATATCCTTCCTTTCTGCATGTTATTATGCAGTTATTTACTCTCTTTAATTTTCTTAATATAAACCGTTGTATTTCCCGGTATACCTATTGTTATTGTATAATCCATATCGGAATACGAATTATTCTTTGCCTTATATTTCCTTTTCCTTTCTGTGCTTCCGCCAAACCTTTTACTGTCAGAAGAAAATACAACTTCATATGCTCCCTCTTCCGGAACGCCGATTTTGTAAATAGGTCTTTCAACAGGTGTAAAGTTTGATACTACCACAACAAAGTCTTCTTTTCCTTTTCGAATATAAGAAATGACAGAATTTTCTGAGTCTGAATGGTTTATCCACTTAAAGCCTTCCCAGCTTTCATCACACTCCCATAGTGCTTTATTACTAAGGTAAAAGCTGTTTAGCTCTTTTGTGTATCTTTTTAATCTTTTATGCGGTTCGAGACTTAGTATATTCCATTCAAGCTGTTCGTCAAAACGCCATTCAAGCATTTGACCAACCTCACCGCCCATAAACATGAGCTTTTTGCCGGGAATTGACATGTAATATACCAGAAAAGCTCTGTAAGCCTTGTACTTGTCCTCCATACTTCCAAAAAATTTGTCAAGCATGGACTTTTTTCCATGCACAACCTCATCATGTGAAAGGGGCAGAATAAATTTCTCGGAATATGCATACATCATCAAAAAGGTTAAAAGCGAATGGTTATCTTTTCTGAAATAGGGGTCCATGGAAATGTACCTGAGGCTATCATTCATCCAGCCCATATTCCATTTAAACGAAAATCCAAGTCCATCATCAGCAGTATTATGTGTAACCTTCGGCCATGCCGTAGATTCCTCTGCAATCATTAAAAATCCGGGGAATTCTGACTTCATATAGGAGTTAAGCCGTTTAAAAAATTCTATTGCTTCCAGGTTTTCTCTGCCGCCGTATTTATTGGCAATCCATTCTCCGTCATTTCGTGAATAGTTACGGTAAAGCATACTTGAAACAGCGTCAACTCTTATGCCGTCAAAGTGGAATTCCTTTGCCCAGTAAAAAGCTGAGGACATAAGAAAAGAAACAACGCCGTCTCTTCCATAGTCAAAAACCATTGTTCCCCAATCCTTATGCTCTCCCATTCGGGCATCAGGATATTCATAAAGAGGTTTGCCGTCAAAGAGTCTTAGTCCGTGGGCATCCCTTGGAAAATGTGCAGGTACCCAGTCCATAATTACATATATACCGTTTTCGTGACACTTATTAATTAGATATTTTAAATCATCGGGGTTTCCGTAGCGTGATGTAGGCGAAAAATATCCTGTAACCTGATAACCCCAAGATCCGTCAAAGGGATATTCCATAACAGGCATAAGCTCTATATGGGTATAATTCATATCCTTAACATAAGGGACAAGGCTGTCTGCAAGCTCTCTGTAACTATAAAAGCTACCATCCTCGTGAGTCTTCCAGCTCCCTGCATGCATTTCATATATGTTGATAGGACAACACGAAAAGTCACCCTTATCTCTTAGTTTAAGAAACTCATCATCCGTCCAGTTAAAATCAAAGCTATCATATACTACGGAAGCAGTTCCCGGACGCAGTTCACTTTTAAAAGCGTAAGGGTCTGCTCTGTCATATATGTTTCCATCCTCAGCGGTAATACGATATTTGTACAGTTGATTTTCTTTTGGCACATCAAAAATACCGGACCAAATTCCCGTACCATCTATTTTGGAAAGTTCAAAAGACTTTCCGTCCCAATTATTAAACTCACCAATAAGGCTTATAGATTTTGCATTTGGTGCCCAGACAGAAAAACGCCATTTTATTTTGCCGTCATCTTTTATTTTATGCGAACCGAATATTTTATATGACTGAAAATTAGAGCCTGTATTAAATAAATAAATTTGAAAATCAGAAATGTTATGCGAAAGATTTTTAACTGCTTCAGACATTGAAATACACAAACTCCTTTTACGATAATAAAAACTTAATTTATTTTATTATAACACACTTTGTATTGTTAGTAAATACTATTCTTAGATAAAAAACAGTCATATTT
>CAZWCO010000167.1:0-3644 GCA_964632665.1 uncultured Lachnospiraceae bacterium
TTGCCCACCTTTTCAGATATGCTTGAAACAAGTGTGAGCATTCCGTTTGTTATATCAAATGGCGGTGTATAAGTTGCCACAAAAATCACCTCTCATAAGTATTATCTTGCGTATTAACTTAATTATACTACATATTTTGAAAAAAATCAATAATTTAGAGAAAATAGTTCATATTGAACAAAATTACATCTATTGACAGGGATTTTGGAGGTCAGAGGCAAAGAGCTTATGCGCATTACTCGCACACCGGCTTCAGCCTAATGTGTTTGATTTTATAAAAGAAAACCGCTGCTTTGAAAGATTTTGTGGAAAATTGGGAAAGCAATCAAAAAATTGATTTTTTTCGTAAATAGTACCATAAGAGGACTAAGCTCCCCATTGTATCACTTGATGCAGAAATTAAGCAGTATGCCAGGTATAATGATGGGCAGGAGTTGGATTTTGAAGATATAACATCAAACACAAAGGAACAAGTTTTATCGGAGGTGATGACAAAAGAGTATGCTTTAACACAACATGACATCAAATTCATATTAAAAGCGGCGGCATTTTTACAAACGAAATTTTTATTTCAGTAATTGATGTCGTTATTTTATTAAACTGACGGCACTTATAGTAAACAAAATTCAAGAAAATCCGCAGATGTATAAGGTCGGATAACAAGGAAAATGGAGTGGCTCCTTGATGTTGGAACTACTCCATAAAAAATTCCTTATGCGTCTGTCGCAAATGCAACAGCTAATTTTTTACTACATCTTTTCTACTGTACTAATGCCTAAAAGTCCTAATGCAGACTTAATTACTGTCGTTGTAGCCTCAACAAGCGCAAGTCTTGCTTTTCTTATTTCTACATCTACATCACTTTTTAATATAGGACTTGAATTATAGAACTTATTAAAGAGCTTTGCAAGTGTTGTCACATATCGGTTTACATAAAACGGCTCATTCTTCTCTGCAGCAGATGTGACAGCCTGTGAGAAATTACCTATGTGCTTTATAAGCTCATATTCCTCGTTTGACGTAAGAAGTGAATAGTCTGCATCTTTATAATCTGTCTCGCTTCTACGCAGTATGCTTTTTCCTCGCGCGTATGTGTACTGAACGTACGGTCCGCTTTCTCCCTCAAAGTCAAGCATTGTATCCCAGGAGAAAATTATGTCTTTTTCGCGGTTGTTTTTAAGGAATGCATAAAGTATTGCACCGATACCAACCTTTTTTGCAACCTCGTCAACATCTTCCATATCGGGAGTGCTCTCCAGCATAATTCCCTTTGTTTTAGAAATTGACTCATTCAGAACATCTTCAAGGAATACCACATCGCCGTCACGTGTGGAAAGCTTTTTGTCAGGAAACTTTACAAGTCCAAAGCCTACATGGATACATGACTTTGCCCAGTCTCCGCACATTTTTTCCACAACAGAGAAAATCTGCTTAAAATGAAGCTCCTGTGGCATGCCTACTACATAAATGTTCTTATAAAAATCGTATGTTCTGTGTCTGTATAAAGCTGCAGCAATATCACGTGTTGCATAAATGGTTGTTCCGTTTGATTTCAAAATCATACACGGAGGCATATTTTCTTCCGACAGGTCTACCACCTGTGCCCCTTCACTTTCCACAAGAAGCCCTTTTTCTTTGAGAATGTTTACGACCTCGTCCATTTTATCGCCGTAAAAGCTTTCTCCGTTATAAGAGTCAAAGGAAATGTCAAGCATATCATAAACGCGCTTAAATTCCACAAGACTTACTTCTCTGAAATATTTCCAAAGATTTGTAGTATCTTCGTCTCCCTCTTCAAGAAGCCTGAAATACTCCCTAGCCTCATCATCAAGCTCCGGTTGTTCCTTTGCAACTTCATGGAAGTGAACATACAGCTTTAAAAGCTCGTTGATTGGGTCTTTTTCTATAACCTTTGGGTCGCCCCAGCGCTTGTATGCGCTGATTAGCTTACCAAACTGTGTTCCCCAGTCGCCCAGATGGTTTATCTTAACTGTTTCATATCCCAAAAACGAATATATTCTGTCAAGGCTGTTGCCTACCGCAGTAGAAAACAGGTGTCCTATGTGGAATGGCTTTGCAATGTTTGGTGAAGAAAACTCAACCAAAACAGTTTTTCCAACGCCGTCATTTGTGCGTCCAAATTGGTCACCTTTTTCCATTACCTCTGTAAGCTGCTCTTTTGCAAAATTACCTCTTGAGAAGAAAAAGTTTAAATATCCGCCATTTTGAACTGTCTTTTCAACAAAATCAAGCTTAGGAAAGCTTTCTGCAAGCTCTGCCGCAATAACGGGTGGTGCTTTCCTCATAACCTTGGCAAGCAGAAAACAGGGAAATGCCATATCTCCCATTTCGGGATTAGGCGGCACTTCAACAGCCTTTTCAACTGTTTGTATATCAAGCTTTGTAAGCAAAGAAATTTGTTCTATTAGCTTTTCTTTAAGATCCATTGTGTAATTACTCCTTACTGTCTGCCTCCGCTACTGTTTCTTCAGCTGAATTTTCAGCCACAACCGTTCCTTCCACTTTCGTTACAGCTTCCTGTTCTACTTCTTGTGAAGCATTTGTTTCGGAGCTGTGATGATGGCTATGGTGGCTATGATGACTATGGTGACCATGATGGCTCTGAGAGCTGTGATGTCCATGATGATGTGATTTTTTGCGAGAACGTACACCTTTTCTTAAAGGACATATATATCTTACCCACGCTTCTCTGTTCATAGCCATATAAAAAAGCGCAAAAAGCAAAATGGCGTCAGAACAAATAAGCGGTATTGTCTTTTTCATCCACCAATCTGGTACTGCATTTCCTCTGTATATATAATACATTACAAGGGGAACAAGATAACACATAATCATCTGAGCCACCAGAAACTTACATGTTAATTTCCTGTCTCTGTCAAAATAGTATCCCATAAGGAACCATATAACAGAAGCCATATGATTGTAAAAAATTGTTTCTGCGTTACGTGATATCCATTGCATATGATTAAACATCATATTTTCAACCTTAAGATACTGTGCAACGTCAAAGCTTATAGATAGTGAAAGTACACTTTGTATAAGCCATTGAATAACCCAGAAATTAGCAACTACATAAATTCCCGCCATTGTAAAGCATACTATTTTGATCATATTTTTCTTTTCAAAAATCGACTTATGAGGATATATAATTGCAATTGGCAGCAAAATATGTACCACGCCCACAAGACAGTATGCAATGTTTGACAAGTTAAGGTAGCTTCTTTGGTCAAGCTGGATAAAGGATGTAATAATATTAATAATTTCCCTCTAAATTAATTGATATACTTTTATAATATATAATCAACTCTTCAATAGCTTTTTCTACTGAGGTAAATAATATTTCACCACATTCCTGTAACATTCTACTATTATCACCAGTATATTCTCTATTCCATCCCTCGTTTTCTATTCTCAAATTACTCTTACTATTTGTTTGATTTAAAATCTGTTTTGCAATAGAAACAATATCTTCTCTCTTCCCTGTACATACATTATAATATTTTTCTTTAGGTACATGATCGATAAACCATGGAATAATCTTACAAAAATCTTTTATATATAAATAATCAAATAAAACATTTTGTCGAATCACAATATCTTCTCCTAGTAAAGCTTTACAGATA